>CAIRTM010000052.1 GCA_903881505.1 uncultured delta proteobacterium
GGGAGCATGAGGCTGAGAAATTTTCCGGAGAATTGGCTGCTGAAATGTCGGCTCATCATGGCTCCGCATAAGCCTTTCCGGACATTTATCCGGACATTTTGTCCGGGTAAGCACGACAACCCCAAAGCATGAAAACGATTAAAGACCTGCCAGCACACAGCCGACCTCGCGAGGAATTGCGGGAGAAGGGCGAGATATAGTCAGAAACTCAATCATCTAAGGCTATCGCGCCATAAATCGCGCTATTTTGGCGCGATAAATAGCGGAGGGAACAATGAAAACAATTAAGGACCTGCCCGCGCACAGTCGGCCACGAGAAAAACTGCGGGAGAAGGGCGCTTCTGCCCTGACTGATGAAGAACTTGTAAGCGCGATTCTCGGCATGGGCACGGCAGGCATGGACGTGCGCACCATTGCCCGGCAAGTAGCCGGGCTGATCCGCGAGCACAAGACCGGGTTAACATTGAATCACCTGCTCGCCGTCCCCGGCATGGGACTGGCCAAGGCTGGACAAATCTTGTCGGCCTTTGAGCTTGCCCGGCGGTACTTGCTGAAAGAAACCGTCAAAATCATGGTGGCGGAAGATGTCCTGCCCCTTGTGGCCGATATTGCCGGGAAGCAACAGGAACACTTTGTGTGTATTTCCCTTAACGGGGCAAATGAGGTCATTGAAAAGCGAACCGTGACTATCGGCCTGCTGGATCAAAGCCCGGTTCATCCTCGGGAAGTTTTTGCCGACGTGATTGCCGACCATGCCGCTGCGGTCATATTCGCCCACAATCACCCCTCGGGCGAGCTTCAGCCGAGTGAAGCTGATCGTTGTACACACGAGCAGCTAACCGAAGCGGCGAAGATTCTGGGCCTTCGCGTTCTCGATCACATCATCGTGGCGAAGACCGGCTATTACAGTTATCAGAAAACGGGTCTAATTCAATGAAGAAAGAAGAGACAGTCCAATCGGGTAGCCGGTAAGTAAATTCTTGACCCGCAGGTTCTTAACAGACACCAGTTCCCGATTGAACAAATAAGGTGACTGTTTAAAAACCCTTTTTCGATCAACACTGCAAGATGAAACACGCACCCGAAACCACACAGCCGTTTTTCACGCCCGCAACGCGGCTCATGACCGCGCTGATGCTCATCGGGCTCGCCTTCGGCGCCTGGCGCATGATTGCCGGGCTCGGCGCCGCAACCAACCTGAGCGATCAGTATCCGCTCGGTTTGTGGATCGGGCTTGACGTTGCAACCGGCGTGGCCCTGGCTGCCGGCGGGTTCACCAGCGCGGCGCTTGTCTATATATTCAACCGAACGCACTTCAAGGCGATTATCCGCCCTGCCCTGCTCACCGCACTGCTGGGCTACACGTTTGTGGCAGTCGGGCTCGCGTTCGACCTTGGGCGCTGGCATGCGATCTGGCACCCGATGCTGGCCTCCATGTGGCAGGGCAACTCCGTGCTGTTTGAAGTCGCAATCTGCGTCATGCTGTATTTAAACGTACTCTACCTTGAATTCGCTCCGGTGGTGCTTGAGCGATTCATCGGGCGTGTGCGGCTGCCGGGGAAATTCGCACGCATGAGCAGCACGCTTGACCTCGGCCTGCGCATGGCCTCCTTTGCTCTCGGCCGCCTGATGCCCGTGCTGATCATTGCCGGGGTCGTGCTTTCCTGCCTGCACCAGTCATCGCTGGGATCTCTTATGATGATCGCGCCCTGCAAGCTGCACCCGCTGTACTGGTCGCCCATCCTGCCCCTGCTGTTTCTGACTTCGGCGATCGCGGTCGGCTTTCCCATGATCATCGCGGAGTCGCTGCTCTCCAGCCGTGCCTTCAGCCGCAACCCGAAAATGTATATCCTGACTCCTTTGAGCCGCTGCTGCCCCTGGCTGATCGGCCTGTACTGTGTGTGCCGTGCGGCCGACATGCTGCTGCGCGGAACCTGGGTATTTTTATTTGAGCCCTCAACGGCCGCGCTTGTCTGCTGGATTGAATTCGGTTTGCTGGGAGTGGTGCCGTGCTGTTTGTTCATGTCGCGCGACGTTCGTTCAAACGAACGTACGCTTGCAATTGCCTCCGGCATGTATATCCTCGGCGTCGCGCTTAACCGCTGCGCGGTGTTTTTCCTTGCCGTCAGCCCCCAGTACGCGCAAGGCTCCTATGTGCCTGCCCTGGCCGAGTTCGCCCTCACGCTCGGCCTGATCCTGTGCATCGTCCTGTGCTTTCGCGCCGCGGTGCGCTGGCTGCCGGTGCTGCCGGAGCATGACCAATACAAAGCTTAAATCCCCGCAGACAATAATCTTGACACGCAATCGCCACTGTTTTATAGTCTGCCGGTTTCAAACAAGGCTCCTGTAAAAACATTGTGTATCAGCCGGGGCAGGGCCGGGGACGTATAAAATTTTGTACTTAACGCCTGCCTGACAGGCATATGATGCATACCGGCATTACACCACTGCGGCAGCCCGGCAGGGATGCCCCGGCATACGACAGAAAGAGCTGATATGCTGCAGCTGCACGAGGCCATCATCTGGCTCAACGGCTGGCTCTGGGGCCCGCCCATGCTCGTGCTTCTGTTCGGCACGCATCTGTTTCTCACCTTCAGGCTCAAGGGCATTCAGCGCTACACCTGGCTTGCCATAAAGCTTTCATTCAGCAGGGACGAGGAAAGCCAGGGCGACGTGAGCCAGTTCGGTGCGCTCACGACTGCCCTGGCCGCAACCATCGGAACGGGAAATATCGTAGGAGTAGCCACCGCCGTTGCGCTGGGCGGCCCCGGGGCGGTCCTGTGGTGCTGGCTCACGGGCGTGTTCGGTATCGCCACCAAGTACGCCGAAGCGCTGCTGTCGGTAAAATACCGCGTGCAAACCTCGGACGGCACCATGCTCGGCGGTCCCATGTATGCCCTTGAGCGGGGTCTGGGGCAGAAGTGGCTGGCCGTTATCTTCTGCATCTGCACCTCCATTGCCGCGTTCGGCATCGGCAATATGGTACAGGCAAATTCCGTTGCCTCTCTTGTGCAGGAATCATTTCAAATATCCCGTGCATACTCGGGGCTTGCCATGACAGCGCTGGTCGCCGTGGTCATACTGGGCGGTGTGCGCTGGATAGCCGTTACCTGCGAAGCGCTGGTGCCGTTCATGGCGATTTTTTACGTCGGGGGCTGCCTGCTCATTCTTGCCATGAATGCAGGCCATGTGCTGCCGGCCATACAGCTTATCTTCTCGTCGGCGTTCACGCCGCAGGCCGCCGGCGGCGGCTTTACAGGCGCAAGCATCATGATCGCGGCGCGCTACGGCATTGCCCGCGGGCTGTTTTCCAATGAGTCGGGCCTGGGGTCCGCGCCCATTGTTGCCGCTGCCGCCCGGACGCGCAATCCCGTACGGCAGGCCCTGGTGTCTTCAACCGGCACATTCTGGGATACGGTGGTCGTCTGCGCCATGACCGGCATCGTCATTGTCAGCAGCGTGCTGCGCAACCCCGCGCTGTTCCAGGGGATGCGGGGCGATGCACTCACCAGGGCGGCCTTTTCCCAGATACCCTACGTGGGGACGACGGTGCTTGTCGTGGGACTTTTAACCTTTGTGTTTTCGACCATTCTCGGCTGGTCCTATTACGGCGAGCGCGCCATGGAATACCTGTGCGGCAAAAAGGCGATCATTCCCTACCGCGTCGCCTGGGTCATGGCAGTCTATGTCGGCTCAATCATGACCCTGCCGCTGGTATGGGACCTGGCCGATGCCATGAACGCGCTGATGGCCATACCCAATCTCGTTGCGCTTATTCTGCTCAGCAAAGTGGTCGTTGCCGAAACACAGACATATTTGTGGGGCGGGCGGCTTGACGATCAAGGCATGTGAAAGCCTGCCGGCGCTGCAGGCCCAGACTTTGCATATATGCACAGCAGCTGAAAAGGACGGTGCCTATCCACCATTTCCCTTTTGCAGGCTATAGCTAATTCACAAAACCGGGCATCCCATCCGGGCTGCCTGCGAAAACAGCCTTTCGGGTTGACATACAAACTCATTATCAAAGACTCCCGCAGCGCCGCGGGATTTTATACAGCAGGCCGCACCAGGGGGGGCATTCCACATCGCGCGACCGCAATCGGGTTCGACAGGAGCATGCCATCCATGGCAGACATGCCGCACAACGAATCAGATGCCCGCAGAAGGGGCTTCGGCATAACCGGGCTGCTCACATACATAGGGCCCGGGCTGCTTGTGACCGTCGGGTTCATCGATCCGGGCAACTGGGCTTCGAACATGGCGGCGGGGTCGGCCTTCGGATATAAGCTGCTGTGGGTCGTGTCGCTTTCCACCATCATGCTCATCTTCCTGCAGCACAATGCCGCCCACCTGGGCATTGCAACGGGCCTGTGCCTGTCAGAGGCGGCAACCCGCCACCTGAGACCGGCGGCCTCGCGGCTCGTGCTGGGGTCGGCCGTGCTGGCTTCGGTTTCCACGGCCCTGGCCGAAATCCTCGGCGGCGCCATAGCCCTGCATATGCTCTTGAAAATTCCCGTGCGTGTCGGGGCCGCCATCACCGCCGCGCTGGTGCTGTGGATGCTTTTCTCGAGCGCCTACCACAGGCTCGAAAAACTCATCATCGGCTTCGTTTCGCTTATCGGCGCTGCCTTCCTGTTCGAACTGACCCTGGTCGGCACAGACTGGAAGGCTGCGCTGGCGGGCTGGGTGGAGCCGTCGCTGCCCGAGGGCTCCATCATGATAGTCATGAGCGTGCTCGGCGCCGTGGTCATGCCGCACAACCTGTTTCTGCACTCCGAAGTGATCCAGAGCAGGCAGTGGAACCTGGAAGACGGCGCCACGATCAGGAGGCAGCTCAAGTACGAATTTCTCGACACGCTTTTTTCAATGGGCGTGGGATGGGCGATCAACAGCGCCATGATACTGGTTGCGGCGGCAACATTCTTCGCGCGGTCCATCCAGGTAAGCGAGCTGCAGCAGGCGCAGGAAACGCTCGTACCCCTGCTGGGGACAGCTGCCGGGGCCGTATTCGCCGTGGCGCTGCTGTGTGCGGGCATCTCCTCCACCGTAACCGCGGGCATTGCGGGCGGCTCGATCGTTGCCGGCATATGCGGCCAGCCCTACGATATCGGCCGCAGGGCCTCGCGAACAGGCGTGGGCATAACGCTCATTGGCGCAACGGCTCTGATCTTCTTCATCGAACGGCCGTTCCAGGGGCTGATCCTGTCGCAGGTCTTTCTCAGCATCCAGCTCCCGTTCACCGTGTTTCTCCAGATCTATCTCACCTCATCGGCAAAAGTTATGGGCCCGTACAGGAATTCGACTGCCGACAGCATTGTGCTGTGGACCCTTGCCGCCATAGTCTCGGGACTGAACCTGCTGCTGCTTGCCGATTTTCTCCGGCAATAACGGGGCTGCGGGAAACAGTGCATGCACCCCGTCCTGTCAGGATCATCTGATTGCAGATTGCTGATTGCTGCTTACCATTGCCCGTAGAATCGTGTTGATATGGGTTCAACCGAAACACATACTGAACGGGCCATGTGCAGTCTGACTGAGGAGAATCAGGATTGTCCGCGGGGCAGTGCGAAAAGGTGTGCGCTCAAGGGCACATGCAGATGCCCTGTATCCCAGCCGAAACCGAATGCGCCCTCACACCCGGCCTGGTGCCGTGCATTGTCATGTGCTGCCGCGCGGCCGGCTTCCCGTGATTGACGCCGGGGCAGCGGGATGCTCCGCGTCTGACGAGAAAAGCTTCTAGGCAAACAGGCTCAGCAGCCATTTATTCACCGGCCGCAGGATGCCGCTCCACACGATCAGGCCGATGAGTGTGCTCAGGCCCGCAACCACCAGCCATTTCTGGGGCGTGGTGAAAGCGCTGCTGCGCAGCAGGGCGTAAATGCCCAGCGGAGGAAATGCCTGAAAAGCAAAAATAACCTTTGCCCGGTTGTTGTACCATTTGGGTTTCTGGTTCCGATCCTGGTCCATGTTCTCCCCGCCGTTGAAGGTTCATTGCCGCTGGTCCTGCATGCGGTACGCCTGCATGCTTGTATGTGTGTCACTTACACGTCGCGTTGTACGGTAGATTATAACAGATCGCCGCACTGCGCGCAATTGCGGTTCGCGCAGCTACACAACCTGCCGGCCTTTGCCGGCCAGAAACGGCGCATGATTGGAGCCGAACAGCGGAGGCTTGCTGCGGATGATCCCGGCAATCGCGCCGGTACGCTTGAAGCGCTGATCGAGAAAACGGCGCACGCTTTTCCTGTCCCAGCCTGCAGGGTGGTCGAAATCGGCATACAGCGACAGGTCGGCTTCGGAAAACGAACGCGTTGCATGCAGTGAATCCTGAGCGGCGACAACCGGCATATTGAAAACCGCGACATTGAGGAAATCGATATAGGCTGCATGCGCTGCCGTGAAATGAAGGGTCATCTGCGCCTCGCGCTCCGTTTCCCACGGCGTGCCGAACAGCAAATACACGTACGCTGCAATGCCGGCTTCATGCAGGCAGCGCAGGGTCGTAGACGCCTCAGAGCTTGATATACCCTTATGCATCGCTTCCAGCACCCGGTCGCTGCCGGACTCGATCCCCAGCTGCAGCATCACGCAGCCTGATGCGCGCAGCGCGCGGCAGAAGTCGGGGGCCTGCAGCTCGCGCGATACCCTGACAAAGCCGTACCACGGCGCTCCCGGCGGCGTTTGCGCAAGCTGTCCAAGCAGGGCCGGGCTGATCGCGTTGTCGAGCAGGTGCAAAAGCGCAGGGCTGTATGTGTCGCACAGCTGCCGTACGTACAGCGCCGCCTGGCCAGCGGGTACAGGATGGTATGCATTGCCTTCGGCCTGTTCAGGGCAGAACGCGCACTGCTGCCAGCAGCAGCCCTGCGAAGCGCTGTAGGGAATAATCCTGCCCGGTGCCAGATACCGGTCAAGGTCCGCTGATTCATAATCCGGCACAATATCGGCAAGCTGCGGCGCCTGTCCGGCACCCGCAAGCCGGCACAGCTGCTCCTCGCCGGGCCCTTCAACCAAAGCGTCAACCAGCCCGTCAAAGGCAAGCCGCACGCCGGGACGCCGCAGCCAGGATGTTATCAGCCCGCCCCCGAGCGCGATGCGCACGCCGGGCGCCAGCTTTTTCAGAAAACCGATCAGCGCAAATGCGCACAGGGCCTGGCTGAGGTATGTGATTGAAATGCCGATCAACCCGGGTGAACACTCTTCAAGCAGGCCCGGCAGGCGCTCCCGATAATACCCGTAAAAAGGATTGCGTTCCGGCAGTTCGGCTGCCCGAACGAGATCATCGCTTCGAATGGGCTCCAGAGCGTTCGAGCTGTAATCGCCAAACGACACACGGGCGCCAGAAGGCGCGCTGTACACGTCCAGCAGGCGGTTGAGGTCACGAACCGCACGGCTGTAGGCTGCATGGCTCCTGAACGCACGGCCGCTGCGGATATCTTCACAATGACGCTGCCGGCTGCCCTCCGCGCGTTTGGTCCATGTATCACCGACATTCGCCGGAGCCTGCAGCATATGCAGCAGGCCCTCGAGGTTGGCGTCAAGCATGGTCGCCTGAACACCGCCAGCGGCAAGCGCGGTCTTCAGACGCGCGATGCCGGCCGGAGGCTCGCAGGGACGTGTAACGGGCGGATTGATGAGCAGCATGCGCACTATTGTCAAGTATGCGGTACAGATTGATGAAAAGCAATGCCGGACACACCTTCTGCGTTACTGTCTGCTGTATACCTGATCTGCTACCACATAGCAAACCACCCGGCATACCGCAAGGGTTTTGTGTAGTACCAGACCTGCCTGCGTACGCATTTGCCTTGACACGCAACCGTGCCTGCCTTATAGTCTGAGCATCTCAAAATACATTCCCGTCACTGCTTCAGGCTCATACACCTCAATTCCAACATCAAGGCACAGGGACTAACATCATCATGGGCTCTCTTTATTTTATCCTGCTCGTTCTGGGCATCGTTCAGGGCATAGCCGAATTTCTTCCCATATCGTCATCAGGGCACCTGGTTATTCTGGAAAACATTCCTTTTATTAAAGCATCGCTTGAAAACCTTGGCGAGGGAAGCCTTCTGTTCATCAACGTGGCACTGCATGTGGCGACCCTTGCAGGCGTTGTCATGTTCCTTTGGAAGGACATAGTCGCCCTAATAAAGGGCGTTATCGCCAGTGTTCTGGAAAAGAACCCTTCCCGCTCTGCCATGAAGACAGCCCTGTACATCATCGCGGCCTCGCTGCCGGCGGGCATTATCGGCGTGCTCTTTAACGACTTCTTCGAGGCGGTCTTTTCAACGTCACTGTACGCGTTCATCTGCCTGATACTGAACGGCTTCATCCTGATAGCGACAAAAAAAATCTCCATCCGAAACCGGGAGATAGACGAGCTGGGGCTGTCCGGATCGTTGCTCGTTGGTTTTTTCCAGGCCTTTGCCATCCTGCCCGGAATATCCCGCTCGGGCATGACCATTACGGGCGGGCTGTTGGCCGGCATGGAGCCGCTGCAGGCCGCGCGGTTTTCCTTCCTTATGGCCATACCGGTCATCGCCGGCGCGGGACTCATGGAGGGCATCAAGGCGGCCCAGGGTACTTTTCCCGCAGAGATGTACCTTCCCCTGGCCATTGCCATGGCCGTCACCATAGCCGTATCTCTCGCCTCGCTGAAGGTTCTTTTCTATCTGGTAAAACGGGTGCGACTCGATCTGTTCGGCTATTACACCATCGCCCTGGGTGTTGCAGGACTTATCATGTACTGCCTGTAGGCGGGCAGTCAGCTGCCGGGCGGGAGCTGCTGAACCGCACACCGCACCCGGCCCGAGTTCACCAGACATCCGTGTCCGGGCAGACATGCGGCATGCCCCGCAGAGGCACATGATCAGTACACCGAAACGGCCTGATTCTGTGCAACCGCCCCTCAATCACCGTATACTATCAGGGTCTGGCGCCGGTAGGTGCCCCTGAGAATGCTGAGGGTCTTGATATCGCTATAGTGCACATGGGTTATGCCGGCTTCCCGGGCAGCGCGCATGATAATCTCCGAATTCCACTCACCGGAGATGCTCAGCCTGCTGAGCGGCTCCTTGATCCGGTGTGTGTTCGCGGCTACCGATCGTGTGCCGACCGGCGTGGCGCTGAAGTTCCGGGAATAGGGCTCGGTTGTGCTGGTATAAAGAATACCGCGTTCGGAGCAGCCCAGAACCACTACGGCGGCAAGGCACACAAGCGCGGGCTTAATCACCATACACCACCGTGGTATAGCGCGCATACAGCCCGAACAGCAGCACCATGAACTCCTGGTCTGCATGCCTGATAACGCTGATGCCGCCATTGTCTGCGGCAGCCCTTGTTCCGGCATCGCCCCAGGCAACAAGCCACAGGATCGAATGGTTCGTTGAGCGGCCTTCCTTGGTGCCCAGCTCGGTTGTGTTAAAGTCCCTGTCAAGGGGGCGCTGGACTTTTGAATACAGGCAGCCGCTGGCAAGCAGCGCTACCAGGCACATCAGCACCGCGCTCTTTCGTATCGTGGCATCTCCGTCGGCAGATAGTTACCGCAGATGGCCTGCGGACTGCCGGAAGTACAGGCAATGCCGCACCCACCGTCAAGGCAGTCAGCCCCGGCCTCGAGTGTGCGCGCTAGCGCCACTTCCTGCCGGTCCAGGTGCGCATGCGGATCCGGCCCGACGTGCTGACCACGATGGCGCAGCAATCCCCGCGCCGATTGGCGAAATAGACCGTGCCGGCATTGCTGAGTCCGCGCTGGTTGAACGTTACGCTGCGGGGTTTGCCCTGAAAGGTAATGGGCGATGAGGGCAGCCTTCCTGATCCGGCTGATGCGCTTGTGGTCGCGCGGCCGAATCCGTAACACACCCCGCCGCCATAATGGCTTGTGAGCGTGCCCCGGTACGGTACTGTCCGGCTGCCGATGCTGTAGGTATTGCCGTCCTGGTCAAACACGACCCGCACGCTGCCGAACGAGCGTATCGCATCCATGCGCGCCCGGCGCAGGTTGCCGGCAAATTCGCTCGCGGCCGATCGCAGCTGATAGCGCGGCATGATCGCACGAGCGTTAAACGCAGCCACGCCTGCAAGCATGCCGATAAGGGCGACCACCATCATCAGTTCCACAAGCGTGAAACCTCTGCAGTTACGACCCATGGGCCCCTCCGTTTTTAATCAGCTATAAAGCCCCTCCTTGCCAAGGAGGGGTTGGGGAGGTCATTGGCTACACGCAGTATCCGGCACATGATTCATAATTGCAGCCACAACCCCTTCCAAAGACTCTACGATTTCAATGTTCGCAAACCGCAAAACACGGATGCCATGCCGTTCAATATTTTTTTGCCGCTGAGCATCTCGTGCAATGGCTTTTGGCTCTCGATGCGAATCTCCGTCAATTTCAACAGCCAGCTTTAATTGAGGGCAATAAAAATCAACAATATAATTTTCAATGCTTGCCTGCCTGCGGAACTTATATCCCTTCATCTTCCTGCCGCGCAAGTAAAGCCATAACCGGTGCTCCGGTTCCGGCATGTTGTTCCGCAGTGATTTCCGCTTTGCTTTCATACAGGCTTTATTAAATAGCTCACCCATACGGCCCCCTCCCGACCTCCCCCTGGCAGGGGAGGCTTTTTTAATACCGATTTCGGGCAGTTGCTGTTAAACCACGATGAATAAATGGCTGCCATAGTCCTCCTGCAGTGATAGACGCAAAACCGCGGAGTTTATTTCAGCTGCAGGCATAAAAAAAGCCCGGAGAAAAACTCCGGGCTTGCAGGAAGCTGGTGAACTGCCGCGTTTATCAGTCGGCTTTGAGCTTTCTGACTTCCTCGGTCAGCGGCGGGACAACCTTGAACAGGTCATCAACCACGGCGTAGTCGCACTTGGACAGAATGGGGGCTTCCGCATCCTTGTTGATCGCAACGATGACCTTGGAGGTGCCCATGCCGGCATAATGCTGGATTGCGCCGGAGATACCGCAGGCGATGTAGAGGTTCGCGGATACGACCTTGCCGGTCTGGCCGACCTGGTCGGAAACCGGACGCCAGCCCGCGTCAACCGCTGCGCGTGAAGCGCCCACCGTTGCGCCCAAAACCTTGGCCAGGTCTTCCAGAATACCGTAGCCGCTTGCATCCTTCATGCCGCGACCGCCGGAGACGATGATCTCGGCCTCGGTGAGGTCGACCTTGCCCGCATCGCCTTTAACGACTTCAAGCACTTTCACACGGATATCGGAGGCGGAAACCTCGGCAGCCACCCTGACGATCTCGGCGGTCTTCGAAGCGTTCGGCGCGGCGGCGATCAGAACGTTGGGACGGATCGTCGCGATTGCCACGGCAGTGTTCTGAAATTTCACATCAGCGATCATTTTGCCGGAATACATGTAGCGCTTAACCGTAAAGGCATCGCCGTCAAGGCCGATGGCGGTGCAGTCAGCGGCCATGCCGGCATTGATGCGCGCGGCAACTTTCGGCATCAGGTCCTTGCCGGCCACGGTCGCGCCGGCCAGCACGATCGAGGGCTGCTCTTTTGTAATCAGGTCTGCCAGGGCCTTGGCATAGCCGTCGGCAGTGTAATTTTCGAGCAGGTCGTTTTCAACCACATAGACCTTGTCTGCGCCGTAGGGTGCGAACCTGTCGGCCAGAGCGGCAACGCCCTTGCCGATGATAACCGCGCACAGCGGCTCTGACTTGGCATCGGCGATTTTGCGGGCTTCACTCAGTATTTCAAAGGCAACCTTGCGGATGGTCCCCTGATCCTGTTCTGCTACAACAAAAATTCCTTTACTCATGAGAATGATCTCCTTATATCATGAATGGTGTCGGTTCGTTTGCATGCACACCGCTGTTTAAATGGCCTTGGCTTCCTCGCGCAGGGCCTTGGCAAGGTTGGCGGCCTTTTCTTCCGGGGACTCGCCGCCGATGATTTTTGCGGCCGTGCGCGCCGGGGGCGCGGTGTACTTCACAACCCGGGTTCCGGAGCCGGCGGCGCCGATAGTGCCGGCGTCGATGCCGATTTCGGCGGCCTTTACCGGCTGCAGGGGTTTTTTCTTGGCCTTCATGATACCGGGAAGCGATGCATAGCGGGGCTCATTCAGCCCCTTCTGGCAGGTCAGTACGCAGGGCAGCGGCAGCTCAAGGATTTCCTCGCCGCCCACGATCTGGCGGTTCACCTTCACGCTCTTTTTGTCGGCAGCAACTTCCAGCTTTGTCACAAGGCTGGTGTGCGGCAGGCCCAGCAGCTCCGCAAGCGCGGGGCCGACCTGGCTCTGGTCATCATCGATGGCCTGGCGGCCGCAGTAAATAATATCATACTGCATGCCCTTGATCTGAGCCGCAAGCGCCTTGGCCGCAGCCTGGGCGTCGCTGCCGTTAAAAGCCTCATCGTCAAGATGCACAGCCTTGTCAGCGCCCATGGCCAGACCGGTGCGGATCGCCTCGACCGAGCGGGCCGGACCCATGCATACCAGGGTCACCTCGCCGCCGCCGGCTTTTTCTTTCTGGAGCAGCGCTTCTTCAATCCCGAACTCATCGTACGGGCTGATAATAAACTTTACGCCGTCCAGCTTGACATCGGAACCGTCCGGGGTCGCAAGAATCTGTGCTTCTGTGTCAGGAACCTGCTTTAAACATATAATACTGTTCATGTGTCCTCCCTTGCATCTGCTGCGCTATGTGTTTAATACCTGCATCTTCTGCCGAAACTGCCGTATCTATTGCAAGAGCTGCGGCACGCCATGCCTGCCGGCAGCGATCATTCAACGCTCATACTCACGGCTCGCGCCGAACCGGGAGCGTCACTTTTTCCCGTTCACCTGCATGTCCCCGAGACCCGCCGGCGGCTGTCGTGCAGCGCAGCGCCGTTCATCACGCAGCCAGGGGGGGGGAAGGCAACCGGTTCCGTTTACAATAAGGGTAATAATGCGGGGTTGTTGGGGCTTTGCTTTTTGGGGTACCCGGAACCGGTTGCCGGATCGTTGCCAGGTTATGATGCGTATCTTCACCGCACGGACTGCCGGTGAGGTATATACCTGTACAATGCAACACTCGTGCCATTAAAACAAAAAGCCCAACCACCCTTAATATATTGTAAAAACTTTGTTTTTAAACAACGTTCCCGTGCTGGCCCGCGGATGCCATATGACTTTTTGGCAAAAACAAATACCCCGGACGGACAATGCTTTACTTATGTCAAATCAGGCGGCCTTTGCCGATTCCGCGATTCAAGACTTGAAAGAATACACTCTTTTCCAAAAAATACAAGCCCCTCTTTTTAACCCGTCACCAGCCCGGGGCTTCGCGCAGGGACCCGCCCCGGCACCGCAATTCCTGCGGCGCTTCTTTGAAGCACATGGTTTTTGAGGAAGGCCTGACAGCGCAGTTCCTGCCGCCCGCAGCACACCGATATGCGGCGCTACTGCTGCCGCATTTTTTCAAATTCCTCCCGCAGGCGCATGAGATCTTCCCGGCCTGATTCCTCAATCGACGGCATCATCGGCTCAAGTTTTTCCCAGTCGCTCTCGGCCTGCTGCATGGCAGCATCATTGGGATTTTCCCGCAGAACCTGCATATTGCGCTGGAAACGCTGGCGCATGAAATCAGCCGACTGCGCCGGATTCGGCGCGCCCTCGGGGGCGGGTTGCGGGCTGGGTGAAGGACGCCGACCTGCGGCGGCGGCCGGCGGCGGCGCGGGCTGCGGCTTATCCTCGGCGATTTCGGTTTTTACTGCGCTGCGCTCCGTTTCGCTCTGGTTCATGAAAATCTCATAGCGCGCCTTGGTACTGGGGTCCTGCAGCAGCACGCTGGCGGGCCTGATCTCAATCAGACGATACCCGCTGATAAAATCTCCGACGGCATACGGGCGTTTGTCCTCCTGCTTTTGATCGCCGCCCTGTTCTGCCTTGGGCGGCCGCCCGCGCGGAGCGTTTTTAGCTGCGGACGGCTTGGCTACGCGCATAACAGCATACGAGTTCGCATCCCTGACGACCGTTCCAAACAGGTTAACCTGATCGATATTTTTCCCGTCCGCAGCGCCGCCCGGGGAAGAGTCCCCTTTTGACTGGGGCTTTTCCATTTCCCACTTCTGGCGCTGGTCATGAAAAAGATTTTTTTCAATGATAATATCATACTCATCCGCGCATGCAGGAACTGCGTGCACGGCCGGGATGCAAGAGATCAGGGCGAGCAGAACGGCATATACATATGCGGCTCCGCCGGAATGGGTCAGCAATCTGCCGGCCGGCACTACGCCTTTCATGGGGGAAGTCTGCGCTTTCATAAGCCGATTCTCTTTATGCGCCCGCCGCTGCGGTCGAACCATGCGGGAACATGCAGCAGGCACCGGTGCCTGGAAAACATGATCCCATCGCCGTCGGCCCGTCCCCGGCCGGCAGCACCCTGCAGTCAGTCCGGCTATGCACTGTAGCATACTACCATATTTTAAAAACGCAAAAAAAGTGTTAATTAAAAATCCGAAATCGCGCTCCGGTGATAGTCATCCAGCTTCTGGAGAGCTTCGCGCGAGGAAAGGCCCTGTTTCAAATACGCTGCCACGGTTGCGGCAAAAATCGCCTTGAGCATGATAATATTATCAAGGTTCGACGAGCGTATAAGCTCAAGGTATTCGACATCTGACGATATCCCTTTTGTGCGAAGATGCTCGACCAGCTCACCCGGTTCCCGGTCGGTTGCCGCGCAGTAGCAGACATCGTAGGCGACCCTGAACATGCGGTCCATGTCCGGAGCGCCGAATTCCGGAAAGTTGGCCTTGATCTCCTCGTAATAATCTTTTCTGAACTCCTCCAGGCTGTAGACGACCTCGCCTGAGGCCACCTGGTCGGGGCTGAATTCCCACTGCATGGTTATTCTCCTCTCCTGTGCATGTCCGCTGCAGCCGAATAAAAAAGCGGGCGCATATGCAATGCACCCGCCCGAAAGCGCAGACACCGCGTAGTGCGGCGTTATGCCTTGTTGGTCATCAGCGGCTCGATATGCTTGAGAGCCATGCCGACGAACGGCTTCGGAGTCACTTCCTTGGTGCACTCGATAACAGCATTCTCGGTTACCGTTCCGCCATCGCCGACCTTGGCCACGATTGCCTCGGTCAATTTTTTCTGGGTCATGGCGCGAAACGGCTTCGGCGAGGATTCTATCAGTTTGTCGTACATCTGCTTGCTGTTGCCTTCCCACTGTAACTCTGCCATGGTGCTCTCCTCTCTCAAAGGTTTACGCTGTTAGTGTTCTCATTGACAAAGTAACGCACGTGCCATGCTCCTATCCGCCCATCGCCATAAGCATCAGATCGGTCAGGTCATAGAGCTTCATTTTCTCCTGATTGCGCTGCAGGGGATCTTTCAGGTTCTGCTCACAGTACGGGCAGCAGGTGGCAATCGCGTCGGCCCCGGTGGCTTTCGCCTCTTCGATCCGCTCCTGGGCCACCTTGAAAGCGTGATCGGGGTAGGCTATCCGAACCCCGGCCCCGGCGCCGCAGCACCAGCCCTGATCCTTGATACGCTCCATTTCAACCAGGCGCAGTCCCGGAATGGCCTTCAAAATGTCGCGGGGCTCTTCGTAAATGCCGCAGTGCCGGCCGATGTGGCAGGGATCATGCCAGGTGACGGTCATGGGAACTTCGCGGGTGAATTTTATAGTGCCGTCGGCAACGAGTTTAGCCAGAACCTGCGAGACATGCACGACCTCGATTCCTCCGGTTTCAATGCCGGGAACCTGGGGGAAATCGTACTTGAGCACATGATGGCAGCCGGCGCAGTGCGTGATGATCTTCTTTACGCCCGCCTTTTTGAACAACTCCATGTTGCGCTTGACCAGGTCAAAAAACGTCTCGCGGTCGCCGATGCGGATTGCCGGGCTGCCGCAGCAGATTTCCTTTTCCCCGAAAATGCCCACGCTGATGCCGGCCTTGTCGAGCACCTTGACGACATTGATGATCTCATGCTGCAGGAGCGGATCAAAGGCTGGGGTGCAGCCGACGAAAAACAGGTAGTCGCATTTTTCTTTGGATGCGTCTTTTACCGGCAGCCCCTTGGCCCAGTCGGCGCGCTTTGAGCGCGGCTGCAGCCAGGGGTTGTCATAGTTTTTGATGCTCTTGAGCAGTTCCTTGTGCTGCGGCAGCGGCCCGATACCCATTTCGATCAGCCTGGTTTTCAGTGCCTCGGCCGCTTTGAGCGGCTCTTTTTCGTTCAGGCGCAGACAGTTCATTTCACAGGCGCCGCACGAGGTGCAGGTATAGCATATCTCGAGCATCTTCTCTGAATCTTCAATCTCGAAATCACCCTCGAGCAGAGCGCGGATGATATGAAACTTCCCCATGGCGCTGTGGGAGAAAAAGCGGTTGTGCCGGAACTCGGGGCAGATCTCGTTATACTTCGAGCTTTTAACGTTCCAGCCCCACTGATTCATGCACCAGTTGCAGCGCGCATCGCCCCAGGCCATCTCGCGATAGTCCTCGAGGGTACGCTCATACACCTTCTTGTCGATCTTTGGATAAGTCATTTCCTCTCCTGACCCCCATGCGGACGTCCATGCGCAGATACGGGGCGAAAATCTTAGTTCAAAAAACTAACAGTTATTCAAACGATACTCAAGCACTTTTTGCAATAACATCAGCGGCAATCCGGTTCAGTTCATCGGCGCTGAACTCATCCCACTCGGCCGACATCTGCACAAGCGCCACGATCTTTTCTTCCGTTATCTCTGGCGCCATCACCATCAGCATGGGGTCGATTCCCAAAACAGCCGCGAGCGCCTGCCGTTTCTGCCACCATGCATCGCCCTGGCCGCTGCCGAAAATCGAAGCCGGTACTGCGGTGGAAAACGCCGCAGCCTTTCCGGCATCCGCGCTCACGCCCTCGGTTTTGCCGGCCTTTGCCGCTGCCTCAGGCTCGATACCCTGACGAAAGCACTGTTCCATGGCCTGCCCGGCGTCAAGGCCGGCCCCGTGCAGCGCGGCAAAACCCCTGATGTCGGTGATCAGACAGCCGGGAGCCGGGTGGCCCTTCATATCCATCGCGCTCGGGGCCTCGTTGTATTTCACGAACGCCGCCGCTGCATAGGGGCAGTTGTAGGCCGCATTGTTGCGGTGCGTCATGCTTGCGAGCTTTTCAATCGCGCCGGCATCGATGCCGATATCTCTGGCAATGTCCTTCAGCCCGGACTTGCCGGAGATTGCGCCGGAGCAGATGGCGTTCTTCAGGTCAACGCATGCGCCGAAAAAGCCCTCGGCGACATCGAGCGAATCAAGGCCGCGCAGGGCTATCGCTTTGAGCTTCTTGGCGCCGAACACCGCTCCGAGGGCGGCCTTGTCAAAGCTGCCCCAGTAATTGACCGAGAACTGGGCGGCCTTCGACTGCGCCTCGGCGGACGGGCCGATCACGAGCAGCTGGATCATTTCGTCGCCGTAGGCTTCGCGGATCTTGTCGACCGAATCCCAGACGTCTTTTCCCCAGATATCGGAGGCATCATCGATATCGGAAAGCCCGTCATGCAGCCACAACCTCACCGGGCTGTCAGAGCTGCCCAGCACAACCACGAAATCAAAGCCGGTCAGCTTCAGTTCCACGGCAGCGTAGCCGCCAAACGGCACATGGCACAGCTTGCCGCTCACGGGACTCTTGGCGCTCACCACGCCCGCGCAGCCGCCGGGCATGAACGTGCCGGTAAAAAAGCCGGTGCCGATAATGAGCGGATCGCGGTCCTTGTACCGCTCATACAGGGCCGCGGTAATGCCCGCTCCGCCCAGACCCGCGGCCACCATGTCCTCGCTCAGGGACTCGGTATCGCACTGCTTGGCATCAAGGTCAACAATCAGGATTGTCTCTTTGTAATTGTTCATCAGTTCCATAGCATCAACCCTCCAGGCTCAAAACACCATACGGACAGGCCCGCACGCACAGCGGCCCGTCATCCTCATCCTCGCAGCAGTCGCAGGCGACCCGCAGAAGGATCGGCTTGGCGCTGGCGCCCGCGCCCTCGATCTGCTCTCCCGGCTTCAGGAGCTGCTCGCCCTCGGGGCGGCCCAGATACAGTGTTTTTGCGCGCTTGACCATCATGCCGTAATAATTCTTCTTCTCTTCAAAATAAAACATCAGGCTCGACCCGATCGATGAAATCGTCTCGTCCTGATGGTAATTGCAGGCAAACTCGCATATGCGGCAGCCGGTGCATTTCCGGGCGTCAACCTTCAAATCCATATATGATCTCCTTATGAATGGATGTAGTGTAGCGTCTGCAAAACCCGACTATCCCTCTATCGGAATATTGTGCGGCGGGTTGGAAACCAGGTTCGGGTCAATCGCCTTCTTTATGCCTCGCAGCAGCCGGTCATAGCCGAACACCGGGGCGGCCATCGCATGGTATACGCCGCCCAGGAACGGGCCGACGCCGTTTTCAAGGCCGTTCTGTACATCCTGCTTGGTCATCTCAAGCAGTTTGCCGAGCAGGTCTCCCAGAACCGCGGGATCCTTCTCGACGGGAAAGTCGGTCTCGCCGAAGCCGAAGTGGCCGAAATCGTAGCCGCCGATCCAGTCCGGGCCGTCGCTGTCGAGAATGGGGGGCGAAAACTTGTTGACCCACTCGTAGCCCTGCTTCACGTGGTCGATCGAGTATTGCAGGGTGTCGGTATTCAGGCGCAGCGCAAGGAAGGTGCCCGAAGGCCGCATCATGCGCGAGCCGTGCGTGTCGCGGATCCAGTTGTTGGCGGTACGGGCCACCCACATGTCCTGCACCTCCTGCTTCACGGGCTTGCCACCGGTTTCCTCGATAATGTCTTCGAGCACCCGCTTTTCATACTCGAGCTGCTTGCCCGAGGTAAATCCCCACAGGCATACGCCCACGGCGTTCTTCACGTTGTCCTGGAACGTGCGCTTCTTCCACTCCGTCCAGTACTGCTCGCAGGAATTGGCCCACCACCAGATGTAATAAACAGTCGGCCACTTCTGGACTACGCCGGCGATCTCGGCCCTGCCCACTTCGTACATGAACTTGATGGCGTCCTCGAGCGACTCGTATTTCACCATATACCACTTAAAGCGGTCTTCAGGCAGGGTTGAGGTCTGGTTGGGAATCGTGCCTTCCACCGGCCAAACCTTCGGGCCCGGATAGGGGTGCAGCTTGACGGCCATTTTGGTGACCATGCCGACACCGCCCATGGCGCCCGCGTATCCGCGCAGCATGCCGCGCAGGTCCGGACCCGGGCCCTCGCCCCAGAACCCGTCCGTGGCGTCCTGCGAGAAGGAGCCGGTGCGCAGAATCTCGCCGCTCGGAAGCACCCACTCGATGCCGAGGATGTTGCGGTAGGCAACTCCCAGCCGGTAGCCAACGCCCCACATGCCCTGGAACACGTGGCCGCCGATGGCGGATGCCGTGGCGCTGGCCTCGGGAGATCCGATGTAGAGGCCCAGCTTGTAGGCCTCTGCCTGGATCTGCGCCAGGGTACACAGCGGCTCGATCACGGCATACATGTTCTTGTCGTCGATCTCGTGAATTTTGCCCATGCGCTTGCAGTCGATGAGCACGGTATGGGGCCGGTTGGGAGATCCGGTCAGCGACCACTGGTTGGAGCCGACGGGAATGAAGGGGATCTTGTAGCGGTTGCAGATCCTGATGACCGCCTGGACTTCCATGGTGCCGTTCGGGAGCACCACGAATTCCGGGGGCATGCTCATGCCGAGCACTTTCGGCGGCAGCCAGTCGCCGTAGTAGGCGTTGATCGTTGCGGAATTGTCTTTTACGTTTTCATCGCCGATGGCAGCCTGGAATGATTTCAGGATCTGCTCATGCAGCTCGTGCTGTTTGGTAATAGCAGTCATTGGCCGGCCTCCTCTCACAGTGCTTCCGTCATAAGATCGAAGAGATTCTTGATCTCCATTTTTTCTTCCATGCCGATGCCGCCGGCGCGCAGGTTGCTTTCGCACCACGGGCAGGCCGTAACGATCATGGAAGCGCCGGTATCCTTGGCCTCTTCAATGCGCTCGCGGGCGGTCCACTGCGCGAAGTCCTTGAACGCCGTAAACGCGCCGCCGCCGCCGCCGCAGCACCAGGCGTACTCCCTGATGCGCTCCATCTCGACGAGCTCAACGCCGGGGATGGCCTTCAGCAGCGTGCGGGGCTCATCATAGACGCCCTCCAGGTCCTTGCCGGGAACATAGGGCCTTCCCATGCGGCCCATGTGGCAGGGGTCGTGCCAGGTAACGGTAACGGGCAGCTCTTTCCTGAACTTGATCTTTTTGGCCTTGACGAGTTTCTCCAGGTACTCGGCCACGTGCAGCACCTCGAAGTTTTTCTTCACGGGCAGCCCGTCGTACTCAACGCGGATGGTGCCGTAGCAGCCCGCGCAGGGCGTAATCAGCGTCTTGATGCCGAGCTCGTTGAACTTTTTGACATTGGCCGTTGCCAGGCGCTCGAACTCATCCGTCAGGCCGAGCTTGTCAGGCGGGCTGCCGCAGCACATCTCGGACTCGCCGAGTATGCCGAAGTCTATCTTGTTGGCCTTCAGTATTTTGGCGATGTTGAGGATCGTGCCTTTGAGCTCCTGCGACAGACCGTACGTGCAGCCGACGAACAGCAGCACCTCTGCCTTTTCCTTGTTCAGGTCCTTGATGCCCAGCTCTTTCAGCTCCTTTGCCCAGGCATTGCGCTTGGAGCGCGGCTGCACCCAGACATTGTCGTACTGCTTCAGGCTGTCGGCCAGGGCCTTGTGCTCGGGCAGCAGCCCCTGGTCCTTGATGTATTCCGCGCGCATCCAGCGGAACAGCTTCACCAGCTCGGCGTCGCGGATATTCTTGTCCATTGCGTCACAGCCGCCGCACATGGTGCACTTGAACAAAATGTCCTTTATCTCGGGATCATCGCCCCACTTCATCTTGCCGTCGATAATGGACAGCGCCAGATCGCACTTGCCCTGGCCTGAATAGGAGTCATACAGATACTTCGTATGCTGGGGGCAGATACGGGCGTATTTGGCGCTCTTCACCTGCCAGGAGTTCACCCATTTGCATACCGAGCAGCGCGAGCAGTTGAAAGCGATCCAGCGCGCCTTCTCCTGGTCGAAAGGCGCTTCGAGGGGGTATTTTAAATAGCGCGGATCTTTGGGAAGCAGCATTTCCTTAGCCATGAAATCCTCCATCTATCGAGAGCATTAAATTAAAAGCAGAGTTTGCCCGGGTTCAAAATGCCGTTGGGGTCGTAGATTTTCTTGAGCTCCTTGAGCATCGCCGTATAGGAGGCCGAACGGCGGTAGACCATGTCCGCCCAGGGGCCGTAGGGCCGGCTGAAAAAAGCGCCCTCGTCGATGAGCTGCTTGGCAAGCTCGGTGGTCAGGGCGCCGATATTTTCCTTCTCCGCATCGCAGGACGGATCGCACGGGAAGCTGAACTGCAGGTGGCACGCCCGGCCGCGCTCAAGGGGCTGCATGTAGACGCCGACGTCGTTCAGGCTGAGCCCGTAGCCCGCGGCATAGCCCATGGCGATGTCCTCATAACCGGCGGCCTTGTCCATGGTGGTGATGAAAAACACGTCCTGCGAAGGCGTCTTCCAGTAGTCGCCCGCGGGAAGATTGCGAAGCTTGTCGATGATCATGCTCTCCAGGCCCGCGACGCCGCCCACGGTTTTGCCGGGCTGCAGCCGGAAGTCGGCCGCGATTTCCATGAGCGCCTCTTGCTCGTAGGCGATGCGCTCAAGGGGGCGGCGCGGCGCGCCCGCAATGACCAGCACGAGAATATAATTGGGCAAAGCGTTCATCAGAGCGTCAAAATCCCTGGCGTCTGCCGCGATGAGCTGCGCCAGCAGGAATTTGCTCAGCACAAAGCACTCATTGCCCACATGGCGCCGCTGCAGCTTGTAGATGGGGTCAGCGGCATCGCCGAGGTCGTCAAAGCCGATAAAAAAGCATTTCTGGTGTTTGGGCCGGTACTCGGTCTTCACGTTGAGCCAGCAGACAATGCCCATGGTTCCCTGCGCGCCGAGAAACGTGCGCCAGAAATCGATGCCCGGGCCTTCCGGGTAGGCGCCCTTCGTGTGTTTGTCCGCTGCCGAGCCGGTATGGAAAATATCGCCCGTGGGCAAAACGACTTCCATGGTGAGGGCCGGCTCGCCGTATTCGTATTTGGGGATGAGCATGGGCTCGCGCTCGATGGAGCTCGTCAGCGCCGATGATTTCGGGTGCGGAAACAGGGGGTTCAGCGCCATCTGGTCATGCTCTTTGAGGGCCTCGTTGAGCTGCTGCCAGGTGACGCCGGGCTCGATCTTGGCCTTGCGGTTCAAGGCATCGATCTCAAGGATTTTGTTCATCCCGGAAAGGTCGACGATAACGCCGCCCTGCTCCGGCAGCGTGGCCCCGTAAAAATGAATGCCCGAGCTGGACGGCACCAGCGGGGTAAGCGTTTTATTGGCGAATTTGACCAGTTCCTGCACGTGCGCCGTGCTTTTCGGCTTTGCCACGGCAATCGGCTTTTTGGGAGAAGCAAGGCTGCGGTCAACGGAATAGAGCTCCAGGGCCTCCTGATCGTCAAGGACATTTTTAGAGCCGACAATATCCTTTAGCTCCTTAATCATAGCTACCTCCTCGGATGGGTTCTGAGATCATACGACACACTGCGTTCATTGCCAGTCGGTAAAAAAAGGCGGCCTGAGGGCTGCTGTCAGCGCACCTTGTACCGCCTTAAAAGCAAGCTTTACTTATAACAAAAACCATGAGATAAAACAATGGTTTTTTGATTTGATTTTTAAACGTTTTTTTTACATTCTATCCTTAAGTCGATAAATAAATATACTGATTAGTATACCATTAATGCGTTCAAAACGCCATGACTGATGCCGCCGCCAACATTGCTGTCGCATCCTGGCAGGTGCTGTGCGCCTCGGCCCCCTATGTGATCTTCGGACTGCTGATGTCGGGCGTGCTCAAGGCGCTTATTCCGGACGAGTTTGTCACCCGGCACCTGGGCGGCAACTCCGCCGGGGCTGTTGTAAAGGCCTCGCTCCTTGGCGTACCCCTGCCGCTGTGCTCCTGCGGCGTGGTCCCGGTTGCCGCCTCAATCAGAAAGCAGGGCGCCGGCCCGGGGCCGACAACCGCATTCCTGATATCAACCCCGGAAACGGGCGTGGATTCGATCGCCATCACCTGGGCCCTGCTCGACCCCGTCATGACGGTGGTGCGGCCGCTGGCGGCATTTATAACCGCAACAAGCGCAGGCCTGCTCGTGAACCTGCTGCCGGTCGAAGCGCCGGCATGCGAAGCACCGAGCGGTTCCTGCGGCTGCACAGCCTGCCGCGGGAAGCCGGCCGTGGCACGGCCGCCCCTGCCCCGGGCGCTGGCCGACGGCATAGGCTATGCCTTCGGGCCGCTTTTGCGCGATATCGGCCCCTACCTGCTCGCGGGCATCGCCATCGCAGGCCTGATCACCTGGCTGATCCCGGACGGTTTCATCGAGCGGCATCTGGGCAGCGGCATCATACCCATGCTGATCATGCTCATGGCCGGCATTCCCCTTTACGTATGCGCCTCGGCGTCAACGCCGATCATCGCCGCGCTGGCACTCAAGGGCCTTTCGCCGGGAGCTGCCCTGGTGTTTCTCATGGCAGGGCCAGCGACAAATGCAGCTACAATTACCGTTGTCGCCAGCCTGCTGGGCAGGCGTGTCGCCGCGGTGTACGTGTCGGTGATCGCGGTGTGCGCGCTCGTGATGGGGATGGCGGTCAACGCCGTGTACGGATGGCTTGCTCTTGATATCAGCTCATGGGCGAATGGCGCACATCACAACGAAGGCGGGATGTTCTCAACGCTGGCGGCGGTCATTCTGCTGGGGCTTATCGCACGGGCGGTGGCCCGCAGAAGCTGACAGCATTTCTCAAACGAACTGCTGCTGTATAACCGGGGGACATTTTTATCGGGATCGCTGTCGGTATCGATATCAAAACTACTGACGATTACGATACCGATCCCGATAGCGCTTTTCAACAGCCTGCTGCTACTCGCACCCGTTCCAGCAGTACGTGCACACCCGGTCGCGGGCAATACCGATGGCGCTGATCATATGCTCGAGTTTCTGGTAGCGCAGCGAGGTGACGCCCAGGTGTCTGCCGATGCACTCGACCATGGCGCAGTATTTGCCGGTTGTATCGTCGGCATACTCTTCCAGCCGGCAGTCTTTCCCGCCTTCGATTTCCTTGATGGCCCTGCGGGCCGCAAGATCCAGTTCCGAGCGTGAGCGGGAAAAATTGAGATACTTGCAGCCGAATACCAGCGGAGGGCAGGCGGGCCGCATATGAATTTCACGGGCCCCGTACTCAAATACCCGGTGCATCGTGTCCTTGAGCTGCGTGCCGCGCACGACCGAGTCATCGCAGAACAGGATCCTGCGCCCGTCGATAAGCTCGCGGATCGGGATCAGCTTCATCCGGGCGACGAGATCGCGGATATCCTGCTGCTGCGGCATGAAGCTGCGCGGCCAGGTCGGCGTATATTTAACGAACGGACGGCTGTATCGCAGTCCGCTGCGCTGGGCATAGCCGATGGCATGCGAGGTTCCCGAATCGGGTATGCCGGACACGCAGTCGACCTCGATGCTCTCCTGATCAGCCAGCGCGGCGCCGCAGCGATAGCGCGAGGCTTCCACATTGATGCCTTCATAGCTGGATGCCGGATAGCCATAGTAAATCCACAAAAACGCACAGATTCTCATCTTGTCACCCGGGGGATTTTTCTGCTCAATGCCGTCAGGGGTGATCAGCACGCTTTCATTGGGGCCCAATTCCTTAACCACGCTGTAGCCCAGGTTCGGCAGGGCGCAGGACTCCATGGTGACGGCATGTCCATGCTCCCCCTTGCCGATAAGAACCGGCGTGCGGCCGAAGCGGTCACGGGCCGCGTAGATGCCCTTTTCCGTCAAAAGCATAATAGAGCAGGATCCTTCAATCTGCTCCCGCGCAGCATTAATACCGGCCGCAAAACTTTCTTCCTGATTAACAAGTGTTGCAACCAGCTCGGTCGGGTTGATCTCATTACCGCTCATTTCAGAAAAATGGACCGCCCGCTTTGCCAGCAGGTTCGCGGCAATCTGTTCCAGGTTTTTAATGACACCGACGGTAACGATAGCATAGCTGCCCAGATGCGAACTGACCAAAAGAGGCTGATCCTCATAATCGCTGATGACACCGATACCGCTCATACCCTTCAGCCGACCGATGTCCTGATCGAACTTGCTGCGGAACTGGGTATTGGTGATGTCATGAATAAAGCGGGTAATGCGTCCTTCGTTCAGCACGGCCAGGCCGCCCCGGCGCGTGCCGAGATGAGAATGGTAATCCGTGCCGTAGAAAAGATCAGTCACACAGTCGTGTCTGGATGCTACGCCGAAAAAACCGCCCATGGGGGGCTCCTTCCTGAAAGGTCCGCTGCCGGGCTGCGCATGCAGTCACCGGCAGATTCATGTACCGGGCAAGCAGGCCCGCGCGCACTCAGCCGCGATTGATGTCCGCATGATAGCCCTGCACGGACTTCACCGTCGGGGCCTTCTGTTTAAAAGCCGCTACGCCCTGCACGGCCGAGAGCGCTGCCGCAATCGTGGTCACATACGGTATGCGGTAGCCGATGGCCGCCTTGCGGATGAAGGAGTCATCCTCCTTGCTGCTTTTTCCGAGCGGCGTGTTGATCACCAGCTGGATGTCGCCGTTTTTGATGCAGTCGGCGATATGGGGGCGCGGCTCGTGCATTTTGCTGACCGGCGCCGCTTCAATGCCGTTTTGCTGCAAAAACGCACGCGTTCCGCCGGTGGCGACGATGGAAAAGCCAAGTTCCTTGAAGCGCCGCGCAACAGCGACCGCGGCCGGCTTGTCCCTGTCGGCGACCGTCATCAGCACACTGCCTGAGAGCGGCAGGCAGCTCTTGGACGCGTCCTGGGCCTTGAAATAGGCCACGCCGAAGGAGTCGGCCATGCCCAGGACCTCGCCGGTTGAGCGCATTTCCGGGCCCAGCACCGGGTCGACTTCCGGGTAGAAATAAAACGGCAGCACCGCTTCCTTGACGCCGTAATGCGGAATCTTTTTATGCTCGAGCTTCATGTCTTTCAGCTTTTTGCCGAGCATGATCTGCGTGGCGATGCGGGCCATGGATATGCCGCACACCTTGCTGACCAGCGGCACGGTGCGGCTGGCGCGCGGATTGGCCTCGAGAATGTACACCGTGTCATTGCAGATCGCGTACTGAATGTTCATCAGCCCGACCACGTTGAGCTCGATGGCGATGCGGCGGGTATATTCCTCGATGGTCGCGATGTGCTTGGCGGCAATGGAAACCGGCGGGATCACGCAGGCCGAATCGCCGGAGTGGATGCCGGCCTCCTCGATATGCTCCATGACCGCGGGCACAAAGGCGTCGGTGCCGTCGGCGATCGCGTCGGCCTCGGCCTCGATCGCGTTCTCCAGGAACCGGTCGATCAAAATCGGGCGCTCCGGCGAGACATCGACCGCGGCCTGCATGTAGCGCTCAAGGCTCGCGTCATCGTGCACCACTTCCATGGCGCGGCCGCCCAGCACGAACGAGGGCCGCAGCATCAGGGGATAGCCGATGCGCCGTGAAATCGCCAGCGCATCTTCAAGGGTCGAGGCCATGCCGCTTTCGGGCTGCGGGATGCCCAGTTTCTCCATTTTCTGGCGGAACCGGTCGCGGTCCTCGGCCAGCTCGATGCTGTCAACCGAGGTGCCGATGATCTTCACGCCTGCATCCTGCAGCTGCCGGGCGATATTGAGCGGGGTCTGTCCGCCGAACTGGCAGACGACGCCGTCGGGCCGCTCCTTCTCATAAATGGCCAGCACGTCCTCGACCGTCAGCGGCTCGAAGTACAGCTTGGTCGAGGTGTCAAAGTCCGTCGAGACCGTTTCCGGGTTGCAGTTGATCATGATGGATTCAACGCCCTCGTCGCGCAGCGCAAAGGCGGCGTGCACGCAGCAGTAGTCGAACTCGATGCCCTGGCCGATGCGGTTCGGGCCGCCGCCCAGCACCATGATCTTGCGGTTGGGCGAGACCGTGGTCTGGTCCGGGGCGTTGTAGCTCGAGTAATAGTAGGCGGCGTTTTCAAAGCCGCTGACGGGCACGGGATGCCAGCCGGCAACCACGCCGGCCTTTGTGCGCTGCTGGCGAATGGCCTTCTCGGTCACGCCCAGAAGCGCTGCCAGGTAGCGGTCTGAAAAGCCGTCCTTTTTGGCGCGCGCGAGCAGCCCGTCAGGAAGCCTCGTGCCCCGGCAGGCAAGCACTTCCTGCTCCAGTTCAACCAGCTCCCGCATCTGTTCGATGAACCAGGCCTTGATGTGGGTCTTCTCGAACAGGGCCTGCGTCGTGGCGCCTTTGCGCAGGGCCTCGTACATGATGAACTGGCGCTGGCTGGAGGGCTCGTTGAGCAGCTGCATGAGCTCGTCAAGAGAGCGCGTGTGGTAGTCGCGCGCAAAGCCGAGCCCGTAGCGCCCTTCTTCAAGCGAACGGATGGCCTTCTGGAAGGACTCCTTGTAGGTTTTGCCCAGGCTCATCACCTCGCCCACGGCCTTCATCTGCGTGCCGAGCCGGTCGGTCAGGCCGGGGAACTTCTCAAAGGCCCAGCGGCAGAATTTCACCACAACGTAATCGCCCGAGGGCGTGTATTTCTCAAGGCTTCCGTCCCTCCAGTAGGGGATTTCATCGAGCGTGTGCCCGCCTGCCAGCAGCGCTGAAATATAGGCGATCGGGAAACCCGTCGCCTTGGATGCCAGGGCCGAGGAGCGCGATGTGCGCGGGTTGATTTCAATAATAACGATGCGCCCCGTCTTCGGGTCGTGGGCGAACTGCACGTTGGTGCCGCCGATCACGCCGATTGATTCCACGATCGCGTAGGAAAATTTCTGCAGGCGCTCCTGCGTCTCGGCGGAAATGGTCAGCATGGGCGCCGTGCAGAAGGAATCGCCCGTGTGCACGCCCATGGCGTCGACATTTTCGATAAAGCATATGGTAATGAGCTGGTTCTTCGCGTCGCGCACCACCTCCAGCTCAAGCTCCTCCCAGCCCAGCACCGATTCCTCGATCAGCACCTGGCCGACCATGCTGGCCTGCAGCCCGCGCGTGACGATAGTGCGGAACTCCTCCATGTTGTAGACGAATCCGCCCCCGGTGCCGCCCATGGTGTAGGCCGGCCGGATCACGCACGGAAGCCCGATCTCGGCCACGGCCTTTTCAGCATCCTCAAGGCTCTCGACGACCGTGCTGCGCGGCATCTCGATGCCGAGCGAGTTCATGGTGTCCTTGAACGCCTGCCGGTCCTCTCCGCGCTTGATGGCATCCAGCTGTACGCCGATCACCTGCACGCCGAACTTCTCAAGCACCCCGGCCTTTGCAAGCTCCGATGACAGGTTGAGTCCGGTCTGGCCGCCAAGGTTGGGCAGCAGCGCGTCCGGGCGCTCTTTCTCGATTATCTTTGTCAGGCTCTCAACGGTCAGCGGCTCTATGTAGGTCACGTCCGCCATGCCCGGATCGGTCATGATGGTTGCCGGGTTGGAGTTCACCAGCACTATTTCGTAGCCCATGCTGCGCAGCGCCTTGCAGGCCTGGGTACCCGAATAATCAAACTCGCACGCCTGGCCGATGACGATCGGACCCGACCCGATGATAAGAACTTTCCTGACATTGTCCAGCTTCGGCATACCCTATCTCCTGCGATTGTTTTTTATAACGGAACGGACATCGTAAAATACAAAAAGACACGCGTACTGGCAAGAAAATTTGTGCGGCCTGCGTGTGCCGGGCGCAAAAAAAAGCCCTGCGGGAGCAGGGCTTTTAACATACAAACGGCGCTGCCTGCTCTTAGAGCTGCACAACGTTTGCAGCAGCAGGGCCCTTGGCGCCGTCAACGATCTCAAAACGCACGCGGGCGCCTTCGGCAAGGGTTTTGAAACCCTGGGCCTGAATGGCGCTGTGATGCACAAACACATCCGGACCACCGTCCTGCGCGATGAATCCAAACCCCTTCGAATCGTTAAACCACTTCACTGTTCCTTCTTTCATTACTTCTGTACTCCTTGTGTACTGGGATCCCGCGGGACCCGCTTTTCATTATGCCCGTTACCGTGTCCGGCCCGGGCGGGCAGCGCCGTGTGCGGTCTTCCGGACAAAAAAAACCGCATAACCCTGTGCGGACTATGCGGTTTTACTGTGCCTTCGTGTTGACTGCAACCGGTACTGCGCTTCAGGTGTTGGCAAATCCTAGCACATCCGGCAGGGAAAGCAAGCTTTTTTTATGCGCTCGCGCAGCCGCCGGGACGGGCCTTACTGCGCCTCCCCCTGGGGAATGATGACGACCTGCACCCGCCGGTTCAGCTGCCGGCCCTCGGGGGTTGCGTTGGTTGCCACGGGCTTTGAAAGGCCGTAACCGATTGTCTGGATGCGCTCGGGCTGAATGTTCTGGGCGACCAGCTCGCTTTTTACCGCCTCGGCCCTCCGCTCGGAAAGCGCCTGGTTGTAGGCCTCGCCGCCGGTCGAATCGGTGTGGCCCTCGATCCGGATGCGTGTTTCCGGGTAGCGGTAGAGCACATCGGCAACCCGCCTGATCTCCGTCTGTGCGCCGGGCTTGACCACGGAGGAATTGACGTCGAACATAAAATCAGCCTTGAAAGACAGGATCAGGATATCCTGCTCGCGCTTCATGGAGGCTGCTTCAGACTGCGCAATCGCGTTCTGCAGTTCCTGCTCCTGCTTGTCCATGTAGCGCCCGACGCCCATACCCGCCAGTGTCCCTCCGGCCAGACCTATTCCAGCGCCGATTGCCGCGCCCTTCCCGCCGCCGATGGCATAGCCGATACCGGCCCCGAGCACGGTTCCCACGCCGGCCCCGACCGCGGCCCCGGTTTTGGTCTTGGTTGCGCAGCCCGCCATGCAGAACGCACAGGCGACCAGCACCGCAATGATTCTTTTTCTGCCCATACCATGTTCCTTTCTGTGATCACGCTGATGGGAGTAGTCGTTCGTTCAGAAGTATAGTGCAAGCGCGACCCAAAAGCAAACCATATAAGACCGCCGGAGCGTCTGTATTCAGGCTTTTTACACAAAATTTACGGCTGCGCCCGCAACCAAGGGCTGCAACATCTTCCTGTTTTACGCCGTTCATGCAGGGGCTTAAGCATGACGGATGCCGCATCCCGGCCATGACACATGGTTTGTGATTCCGGCAGGAGAGTCAACGCCCCGGATCAAGTCCGGGATGACATTCCCCGGATTGAAGGCGCGGGGGTGCATAGCCTTGATATCCGGTGCGGCACAAGGCCTGACGGGCCTGTGCCCTTAAGTTTTGTTACTGTACAAGACGCAGCTTTATATCTTTGGCGATCTTATTAAAAATGGTCTGCAGTTCGCCGGAGTCGGGGGTAACGTACACCAGATCAGGTCCGCTCGCGATATCAGCAAGATACTCCTCGTTGACACCGCCACTACCAATAAAGCCAACGGCATAAATTATGACACCACGGTCCTTGAGCTCCTGGGCGTGATCCACTGCCATCTGTTTGGCCGTCGTGCAGACATAGCCTGACAGTGGCGTTTGTATATGTGCACTGTTCCGCACATACCACTCATCATCCTCGTCGTCATACTGTATATCTTGTCCCGTCTCAACCGCGATAAAGCAATCTTGCGTGCCATGCCCCGCAAGCGGATAGTCTTCGAATACATACCATCTGGTCGTCAACAACTCAGGGTATTGTCGGCATGCCGATGCTGCAAATGTATTACCGTCGCCGGTCAATCGCGGGTCGATGCTGGGATTGCTAAGATTGTTGCCGGTATCGGGATTGGCCAGCCGGGTGTCAACCTCATCACAAAAATTGCCGGTCCCGTTGACCACGGCATCGTAGTCAACGCCCTTGTATTTAAATCTTCCCCTGAAGGTGTTGGGGTTTCCATCGGAGAAGAAAATGAGGTACTGCTGGCGCCACTGGTCGCCCGGAAGCCCGCTAAAATCGGTGAAGCCGGAAGGGCCGTCAGCCCGGTCAATCGCATCCTCAGCATTGGTGTATCCGCCAGCCTCCATGTCGTCAATCGCATTTGTCATCGCGCTGACGAAGTTGTTCCGTAATGAAACATCGACCGTCACTCCTTTGGCAAAGCTGATGAGTCCCAGCCTGTCTTCAGCCTGGGTGTCCTCAAAAAAAGAAATAAAGCTCAGCGAGGCGTCTTTCAGATCGTCCATGGGGTCACCCTCCATCGACCCGGAGCGGTCGAGAACCAGCATGATTTCCACCGCATTCTTTTTTGCTATCGCGCTGTTATTCACGAGCACCACATTAACCCCGAATACACGGGCAAAATACGACTCGGTGTTGACCGAACCGCCGACGCTGATCCGGGTATTATCCAGCTTGGAGGCGTTGAAGGTCGGAGCGCCGATAGTCCAGGCGGAGCCTTCGCGAAAGTTCTCCCGGGCGAATTCCTTCGCCACATCCACAGCAGGGGCAAACGGGTTTGATATGTTTTTCGCGCCCGCCAGGGCCCCGGCATCGACGCTTTTGGAAAGTTCCGCCCGCGCCACGAACCAGGCCCCGACATCAACCGCCAGTCCGGCAAAGGCGATGATTATGACGAGCATGATCCAGAAAAGGACCGCCACAGCGCCTTTCTGGTTATTCAGGATTGTTGTTTGCATGGCATTTCTCCCGACTGCACACGGTTTGACCTCCATCAGAACACCGCCCTGCTGCTCATGATCCGGCCTCCCTCGTCTCTCGTCAGCAGACCGGGGATAAGACTCGAGAGCGGCGTGATGGGAATGTACTTATAAAACACCTCAACGACGGTTACATCGCCGATATCGGCCGTCATTTGGCCCGGGCTGCTGTCAAACACGAGGCGGTTATACACGGCAGAGGTCAAGCCCAGGCTCGAACCCCTCACCGAACTGGGAACGTTAAGACTGCCGGCCTGCGCGCTGCTCGATGTGTCGACCGTGGGATTCGGGCTGCGGCGTGTCTGGCCGGCGCGGATTCTCTTGATGTATATCCTTCCCTTGGCCTGAAGGTCCAGCGGCGCTGCCGCCTGCTGCATCAATGTGATGAGCTGCTGCGCTGACTGAATGTCGCGGGAGGCCAGGCTTGCCCCTTCGCGGGCGGCATTGATAATGATGAAACGCGCCGTGAAAAAATTGCCGAACTCAATGATGCCGAGTGCGATGACCATTATCACCGGAAGGATAATGGCAAATTCCACGGCCGAGGCGCCGCGTTCGCCGCGATGGCCGCGGCTGGTATGCACGTGTTCGATCATAGAGCGTGAGCCTTTCGTCTGGCAGTATTGAGCAAAA
>CAIRTM010000053.1 GCA_903881505.1 uncultured delta proteobacterium
ATGAAAAGCATCAGCAGCGCACAATAGGATTGAACCATGCGATACATATATTACTGCATGATTGTACTCTGTATGTTCCTCGTGGTGCCGGGGTGCGCGCCTGACGAGCCACAGGTACAGCCGCAGCAGTCCCTTAAAGAGAAATTACTTGCGCAAAAAAAAGAAGTGCTGGAAAAGTATGCGGCAGGCAAAAAAGATGCTGACAAGGGCACAGAGACACAGCCTGCCGAACCGCCGTACAGTTACAGCTCAGCAGGCAAGGCTGATCCGTTCAGGCCGCTCTTGGTTGATACAGCCGCAAAAAAAGCTTTGGAATCCCGCTCCCAAGACCGTGAATTTCTTACGCCCCTGCAGAAGTATGAATTGAAGGATCTCAAGCTTGTTGCCGTAGTGGTCTCGGAAAACGGGCCCACCGCCATGCTTGAGGACCCAACCGGTTACGGCTATGTCGTTCGTACTGGCATGCTTGTAGGCCCGAATGAAGGAGTCGTGGAGCGGGTTACGCGCACAGGAATAATCGTCAAAGAAAAAATTTATAATTCGCTCGGCGAGGTTGAACCCAGGATATCAACATTAACGATACAGCCTGTCGAATAGAGGAACGTTATGAAAGCATACCAATGTTCGCTGCGTTTTATGTGTGCCATTGCGGTAATTGCCGCGCTTCTGAGCTCCTGCGCGTCCGGCAGTCCGGTAAGAAGCGATGGTACGGATTTGCCGGCTTCCGACGCAAGCAGTCCGGACGGGCAGGCGCGGGCTGTAACAGTTGTCAAGTCGGTATCCCTTGCAGATGTTACTAACGGTTGTTCCCTCAGCTTCCTGACCGGGGCTCCTCCGCAATATACGGTTTTTAAACTTTCCGATCCGCACAGGATTATCGTTGATCTGCCCGAATTTTCGCTTTCAGAACAGGCTGACCTGGGCATAGCCGCCAATGATTTCATCACGGGCCTGACTTCCGAAAAATTACAGGACCGCGACCGTGATTATCTGCGCCTGACAGTTGCGCTGACTGATGACTGGTCGTATACGACAGCCAGTGATGCTACCTCGCTCACGATTGATATCAGCCGGAAAACATCTGCCCCGGCAAAGAAAAAACCGGACGCCGCACAGCAACAGGCTTCGGCAGCAGGTGCCGCGCCCGGCAGGCCTGTGATTTCATCCATCGTCCCGCATGCCGGAGCCGATGGTATGAGCATTGAACTGGTGTCCGGGGCGCCGATCGGCACGTACAATGCCTACACCCTGAAAAACCCTTATCGGCTTGTAATCGATATGCCCGGCACCCGTTCCGCGCTTGGAACCACGAGCGTGCCGGTTAACACTGATTATATTGATCAAATACGCCTCGGAACCGATCCGCGCAATCTTAGGGTGGTGTTTGATATTGCATCACCCAAAATTCCGCAGTACCAGATAGCCAAGCAGGGTAATTCGCTGTTTGTGCATCTTCAGCCCGAAGCATCTTCCGTAGCGGCCAAGCCCTCGGCAGCGCCCGTCCAACCATCTGCGGCCGAGCCAAAAGCGGAGCACGAATCAATACCGTCTGATATGCCGGATGCTGCTGCCGGCACCGTTGCGATGGATACCTCCGTTCCTGTTGGCAAGGAGGATGAGGCTGCGCCCAGGCAGTTCAGCGGACCGAATATTTCATTCGACTTCAAGGACGCCGATATCAAAAATGTGCTGCGCCTGATTGCCGATATCAGCGGCCGGAACATGATAATCAGCGAAGCCGTCAACGGCCGTGTGACCCTTAAGCTTGACAATATACCGCTTGACGAAGCGCTTGAACTGATACTTGAAACAAATGCGCTTGGCAGTATCGTGACAAAAAATATCACACGGATTGAAACCCGGGAGCGCATTAAGACCATCAATGAAGAAAAGCTGCTTGCCCGTCAGTCCCATGAAGATGTCGTCGAACTCGAAGTCAAGACATTTGATGTGAGCTATACCAAGGCTCAGGACATTGCGCAATTTATCAAGCAGCTTAAATTATTGAGTCCACGGGGAAGCGTTACGTATTTTAAATTAACCAATAAGGTGGCGGTCAAGGATATCCCCGAAAATATACCGAAAATCGCAGCTATTATCCGGGAGCAGGACGTCCCGACACGTCAGGTTATGATCGAGGCGCGCGTTGTGCAGTCGAATCCAAGCTACACCAAACAGCTCGGCATTGCCTGGGGCGGAACCTATACAACAACCAAAGACGGCGATCCGATTACCATCGGAGGAGGAGCTTTGGGCGATAGCGTAGTCGCCATGCCTGCTGAGGTAGGTTTGGGACAGGGGGGTGCGATCAACCTGGGCTATATCAAGGACAATCTTACGCTCAATATGCAGCTGAGCGCTCTTGAAAACGACGACAAGATAAAGATCGTTTCCAATCCTCGCGTCATCGCGCTCGACAATCAGGAAGCGCTGATCAAACAGGGTGTTGCACTTCCTTATAAAGTGCTCAATGAAAACGGTGTCACTTCAACCCAGTTCAAGGATGCGGTTCTTGAGCTGGAAGTGACTCCCAAAATAACCCCACAAAAAACTGTATCTCTTGAGGTTAAAGTCACCAAGAACCAGCAGTCATCACAACGCGGGGCTGAAGGCGAGCCCGGCATCGACATCCGCGAGGTTGAAACGTACCTGCTGATTTCGAGCGGGGTTACCGTCGTTATCGGCGGCATTTATGAAACAAACCAGACGATCAATATCAAGAGGGTGCCATTTTTCGGGAGCCTCCCTTACTTCGGGTATTTTTTCAGGAACGAGCGCCAGGAAGAGCAGCTGACCGAGCTGCTGATTTTTTTAACGGTTACCATACTCGAACAGCCTGAAACAATCGCAGACGGGGTTGAAACCGTTTCAGGTTAATAATGACGATATCACGAGGGCATGTACGCATAGTTTTTTACGATAACAGCGCACAATAAGGAGGTTGCCGGCAATGAAGCAGATGAAATGGACCATGATGATGTCAGTTCTGGCTGTCATGACAGCCCTGGGCTGCGGCGGCACCGCCACAACTACGCAGACCATTGCGCCCAGACCAACGCCGAACGTGAAGTTTATCCCGGCGGACAATACGGTATATGTGAGCGGTATCAGGAAGGTGGCGATTTTTCCGCTGGCAGACTATTCCCATCAGCAGGGAACCATCAGGCCGGACCAGTGGGGCGGCAATATCCGCATACAGGAAGAGATAGCCGACCACCTTGTGGCACACGGTTTAACCCTTGCCGTGCAGGAGGATGTCAACACCCTTCTCGTGGATTATGGAATCATCAGGCCCATCGATGCCGAGCAGTATCTTATTCACGGCACCGAACCGCCTGACGACTCGGTTCAATCACAAGTATATCAGCGTGCCGAGTCGCTCGAGTATGCTCTTTCAAATTATGTCCGCTCAGAGGATATGGCGAATGAAATTATTTCCATTATAGATCTTGACAAAAACAAGCAGTCGGAAGTAAAAAAACCAAATTCGCCTGTACTGCAGGGCGCGACGGTCGGTTTGACAAAAGAAAAAGTCGTAGAAATCGCCCGTTCGCTTGGTGTCGACCTTGTCATTCGCGGCCGTATCATTGATTACGGTATCAAGGAAACCGCTTCAATGAATCCGTATAACAGCGGCATTGTAACGGTCATATTCCGTGGAACTCGTGATCTGCTGCTCGGCGGCAAGGGGTCCTACGACAGCGGCAATGCCCGGCGCGGCGTGGTACCCTCCGTGTTCGGCGATGCCCGCAGGTATGTGTGGGGCGGCACTGATTACAAAAACTATGAGTCTGACCTTGATGACATCGACAATCTTGCCATCGGTGCTGCTCCCGGCATTGCGCTTGGTTCCGGTTCAATTGCGGCGATAGGGGCGGGCGCCGGCTACCTCGTTGGTAATCAGCCCGAAAGAAGCAAGCGTTCAGCGGTCGTGCAGGTCAGGCTTTACGCGCAAAACGGCGAAACCGGTGAGGTCATGTGGTCCAACCGGGTCGAGATGGAGTTCGCGCCCGGCAATAACTTTGACAACAAGAACACCAGTCAACGCGTCATGTATGATACTGCCGTGCGTGAAGGTGTCAAGTCGCTTATGGACGGTTTTTTCCTTGAGTCCGAGGGGGTTTTCTCTGAACCCGAACAGAAAGCAGAGAAGGCAGAGCCTGTGCAAAAGGAAGGAATCTGAGCGCTCTAACCGTCATCCAGCAGTTTGAACTGCTTTTTAAAAAGCACAGGTATGCCGGCCTGTGCTTTTTTGTTGATACTGCATCGTCGGTGCCGTGCATCGCTCCTACGACGCTATAATAATCGGAAGTATCCATGAAAAACGTCCATGTTGACCTCGAACGCCGAAGCTACGAGATACATATTGCCAGCGGGCTGATCAGCAGCGTCGGCCGTTTGCTGAAAAGCATTTTTTCCGGCAGTATCACGGCGGTCATAACGAATGAAACCATCGCCCCGCTGTATCTTCCGCTTCTGGAAACATCGCTTCGTTCGGCCGGGTTCGATATCAGTCCAATCATTTTGCATGACGGAGAACAGTTTAAAACGCTCGATTCGATGCGTTCTATCTATGAGCAGCTCCTTGAATGCGGTCTCGACCGTTCGGCTTTGCTGATAGCACTCGGTGGGGGTGTTGTCGGCGATATGGCCGGTTTTGCCGCTGCCACCTACATGCGCGGCATACCGTTTGTTCAGATCCCAACGACGCTGCTTGCCCAGGTTGACAGCAGCGTGGGCGGTAAAACCGGTGTGAATCTTCCCGGAGGCAAAAACACTGTAGGAGCGTTTTATCAGCCGCGCGCTGTTTTTATCGATCCGCTTGTTTTGGAAACGCTGCCTGAACGTCAACTGAGGGCCGGCCTTGCCGAAGTCATCAAGTACGGTATCATCAGAGATCCCGCACTGTTTGCTTTTATAGAAGAGCGCCTCGACAGCCTCTTGCATCGTGATGCTGATACTACGGCATCGGTCATCAAACAGTGCTGCATGATCAAGTCCGACATAGTCTCGCGTGACGAGACTGAGCAGGGCGTGCGTGCCCACCTCAACTTCGGCCATACGCTTGGTCATGCTGTCGAGTCCCTGACCGGATACTCGGCATATCTGCATGGTGAGGCTGTAGCGATCGGCATGTGGGCGGCTGCACGGCTTTCGCGTACACTCGGCTTGTGTGCAACAGCGGATGTGCAGCGGATCGAGTCCCTGCTTGCATCTGCAGGACTTCCAACCGTTGTGCCTTCGTTTTCGGTGTCAGCTTATATGGGCGCCATGCTGAAGGACAAGAAGAAAACCGGCTCGACCGTCAATTTCGTGCTGACGCATCGTATCGGGGAGGTTGCTTTGCATCCGGTCGGGCAGGAGCGCTTACGCGCCTTTCTTGCGCGTGACCTTTCCATGTCTTGATGTCGTACGTTCGGGGCGATCCTGCTTCACCCTGCCGCTTACCTGCAGGCACAGGGGTATGCAGTCAAGTTTGAATCGTTCCCGCAGCGAGCGTTCAAGATATTTTATATAGGCTGTTGTAAAAACCCTGGGGTGGTTTGTAAACAGCTTGAATACGGGCGGTGCGGTCGAAACCTGGGTGATGTAATATATTTTCGTTCGCTGCCTGCCCAGGCCGGGCGGCGGATGATGGGCGCAAATCTCCTGGATTGCCCGGTTGACATCAGCTGTTGCAATGCGCAGGCTGTAGCGCTGTCCGATGTCGAGTATCATGTCCAGAATAGCGCGCACACGCTGCCCAGTGAGCGCGCTCAGGGCAACGACCGGCGCAAAATCGATGAAAGCCAGTTTGGCGCGTACATCCCTGATGAAGTGCTCGTATGATTTGTCCTTTTTTTCTATTAAATCCCATTTGTTGACCGCCACGATGCAGGCCCGGCTGCGTTCGTAGATCTGCGCCGCAAGCCTGGCATCGTAGGTCGTTACGCCGTCGCACGCGTCTATCATCAGGATACACAGGGCCGATCTGCTGATTGATTTGAGCGCCATAAGCTCGCAGAAACGCTCCAGCTTGTAGCCCAGGCTGCTTTTGCGGCGGATTCCCGCCGTATCGATAAAACGGATTACGCGATCGTGATAGCGCATAACCGTGTCGACCGGGTCGCGGGTGGTGCCGGCATATTCGCTGACCATAAAACGCTCCTGTCCGGTCAGGCGGTTGATCAACGATGATTTGCCGACATTGGGCCGTCCGATTATCGAGCACACGATTTCTTCAGCGGCCTGCTGCGGCGGCGTGCCCTCCGGTATGCGGGCGAGGATCTCGGCGATGAGGTCTGCTATGCCCGTTTTGTGCTTGGCTGAAATCGGATATATGGCCTCGGCGCCGATGCGGTAGAAGTCCGGCACACCGTCTTCGAGGCTGCGTCCTTCGACCTTGTTGACCACATACAGCACGGGCTTGCCTGATTTCTGGAGGCGGCGGGAGATATCATGGTCGCCGTGCAGCAGTCCCTCGGTGCCGTCCATGAGAAACAGTATCAGGTCGGCCTCCTCGATGGCAAACTCGGCCTGTTCGCGTACCTGCCGCGCAAAGTCATCCTCGCCGGCCTGGTCGAACCCTCCGGTGTCGATCAGCGTGAACGAGTGTGAACCGAGCGTGACCTCTGTGTAATTCCGGTCGCGGGTCACGCCCGCCAGGTCATGAACGATGGCTATATTGCGTCGTGCGATCGTGTTGAACAGGGTCGACTTGCCGACATTCGGCCGCCCGATAATAGCGACGACAGGGTTCATCCGTATGCTCCCTCCATCTGCTTAAGGGCTTGTCGGGCGGCCTGCTGCTCGGCTGCTTTTTTGTTGCTGCCATATCCCGTTCCGCAGATGTGATTGTTGATAATGACCTGGACTCCGAAGGATTTATAATGGTCGGGGCCCTGCTCGGAAATGGTTTCATATACAGGCGTATCGTTGTATGCTTTCTGAACCAGTTCCTGCAGGCGGCTTTTATAGTCGCGGCTGTAACCCCGCCGTGCGGCTTCATCGATCAGCGGCTTGAAATGGGAGCTGACCATGCGGAACACGGCGTCGTAGCCGCCGTCAAAATATACTGCGGCAGCCAGGGCTTCATAGGCGTTTGCAAGGATTGATTTTTTCTCGCGGCCCCGGTTTTCCTGTTCACCGCGGCTCAAAAGCAGGAAGTCGCCCAGGGCGTAGGTGCCCGATATGGCGGCCAGCGAGTCTGTGTTGACGATCGCGGCCCGCATTTTTGACAGATGGCCCTCGGAGCTGTCCTGTGCATGTTCCATTAAAATATGGCTTATCACAAGCTCAATGACCGCATCGCCGAGGAACTCAAGGCGCTCATTGCCGCAGAGATCGGCAAGCTGCTGCTCATTGGCATAGGATTTATGCATCATCGCCAGTTGCAGCAGGGCAGGGCTGCGGAAGCGGTAGCCGATGCGTTCCTGAAGCTCCTCCAGCCCGGCATGTGCGGCTGGAACTGCTGTTTTCATGTCAGTATATCCGTTGGGTCACAGTGTACGTATGCCGGATGCACACGCAAAAAAATATAAGAATAATAACATATTGCGCGGCACAACACAACGAGGCCCTGATGCGGCTCATCTGCTTTATTATGTATTCGCATAGGCTTTGACGAACGCCGTGATTTTTGCATGCAGCAAGCTCTCGGCAGCGCGCACCTGCGCAAGGCAGCTGAAATCCGATTCAAGGCTTACCAGTATTTTATCAAAGCGGGATTCAGGCACGCCCCAGCGTGCGCGGTAGTCAATGCGCGCAATCGCGTATTCGGAAGCTGAAAAATAATATTTGCCCAGCCGGTTTTCGGCAGCTTTGAACGGCCATGCTTCTTTCAGGCTGAAAAAGTCAAGCAGCGCGCAACGCAGTTCCGGCTGTGACAGGCGCGCCGGCTTTATGCTTTCACCCAGCGCGTTTTCAATATGCCTGAAAAATTCCTTGACCAGATCAATGTCGGTGATGACCAGGCCGTAGAGATACCAGTCCTGCACGGCGGCGACCACGGCCAGCTGCTCGGCCGTTGTCAGGCAGCCGTATCCGGGGCAGAAATGTTCATGGCATATCCTGGCGCCATAAAAGCAGTGGTTGCGCAGCGTATGATCGCCGGTAACCGAAGGGTGCAGCAGGCAGCCGACCCGGCGGCGCTCGTTGTCGATAAAGCCGATGAACTCGCAGTTGTATATGGTTTCAAACAGTTTAGCATTGCTAATGCGCGTGTTGCGCAGCCTTCGGTACGCATCAAGGTCATCGTATGATTCAAGGGCCAGAAAAAGATCGGTCTGCATGCCGACGATCTCGGTCAGCGCAGTTCGCGAGTGATCCTGCCAGTTGTACAGCCCGCAACAGGCGGCGCATGACTTCAGGCAATCGGGCTGGCACAAATCGACCGGGTGAAAGGGCAGGGCGCCAGGCCGGGGCGCGGCAGGCGTGCAGTCGTCATGGTGCCGGCTGTAATTGTTCATGACCGTATCAGTCAAAAAGTGCGAGCAGGCTCAAAGGGTCGGCAGCAGTGTCAAGCATTCGAACCCCCCAATGCAGATGCGGCCCTGTAGAGCGGCCGGTCGCGCCAACGCGGCCGATAATGTCGCCCCGGGCCACGCTCCTGCCGGCCGGCACATCGATTGAATCAAGATGGAAATACATGCTGAATATGGCATTGCCATGGTCGATATAGACTGATTTACCCGCGAAAAAATGATCGCCGGTCAGGCAGACGATACCTGCGGACGCGGCCATGACCGGCGTGCCTGCGGGGGCCGCGATATCGATTCCGGAATGCGGATTGCGGGGCTGCATGTTGATAAAACGCCTCACGCCGAACGGGGTTGAAATCCGGCCCTGAACAGGCAGGATAAATGCATCAGACCATAAACGTCGGGGCTGCGAGGCGGCAAACGCAGCTGTGACCTGGGCGCGTTCACGGTTATGGCGTTCGAGATCCTGTGCGCTCAGGCTGACTTTGTTTTCATCGACCGTAATATGCTGCTCAGGAAATTTTTTCGCAATGACCTCGAAGACGACCTCTCGGTTGCACAGTTCGCCTTGAGCATTCCTGAGCGTAACCAGGAGGCGCTGAGTTCCGGTGTCGTGATCCATATCAACCGGCGCAAGTCCGAACCAGCGGCCGGGCGAATCCGTGAAAAGCGGTGCGCTCAGCTTGCCCCACCTGTATGACAGCACATTAACGGATGCAGGACAGCTGACTGAAATCCGGATGACCGAACCCTGTTCGGCATTTGCAGGCTGTATGCTGATGAAGATGTCAGGTGTTTGTTCCGGCTGCGAAGCAGTGCGAGCAGCCGGCAGCAGTACTGTCGCGGCAGCGCACAGAAGTATGGAAGTGCGCCTGGCTCGTTTGATTATAAATGGGTGTCTTGCGTGCATGAGAGGCAGGCTGAACATATAATGTATTATATTAAAAAAGTATATTAAGTATTTGATTTTAAATATTAATTTTTAATAAGTCATATCCGGCATGGATGTATCCCCCAAAATGTTTTCCAGCACTGCATACTGCTTGTTGAGGATCACACTCCGGATAGAAATGCGTCAGCATGAGTTGCCTGCAGCCGGCCTCGGCAGCAATTGTGCCGGCCCGTTCAGGGGTGAGGTGGCCTTCGCGGTAATCGCTGTCTGGAAATGAACATTCCAGTATAAGCATATCGCATCCGGCAGCAAGAGTGATGATGTCCCTGCACAGGTCTGTATCTCCCGAGTAGACCATGCTGGTGCCGCTGCTGTCCGCAAGGCGGAATGCAATGCTGTGCTGTGTGTGCCGGACCGGGGCTGTTGTAATGGTGAGGGAACCGACGACTGCGGGTTGCCCTGCTTCGAGCCACGTAAGCGCATGGTTTTCGGGCACGATCCAGTCGCCGTAAGCGTGCATGAGGCTGTTGTAGAAATCGCGGAAACCGGGCGCGGCCATGATTGCAAGCTCGCGTGTGCGCGGCAGCGGAGCGTACTTTGACGCAAACAGAAGCGGCACAAAATCTGCCGTATGGTCGACGTGCAGGTGGGTGTAGCACAGAAGATCAATCGCGTTGATTTCTGTGCCGGCGCGAAGCAGCTGGCGCAGACTGCCGGGCCCGGTGTCGAGCACCACGGTTGTCCGGCCGTCTGCGACCTGAATGCACGCTGCAGACCGCTCCAGGCTTGGCACGCACGTTCCGGAACCGAGTATGGTTATCTGCATGGGAGATTAAAGCATCCACGTCACTGTTGCGCTCCCTGCTGCCGGGTATCCCGTGCAGGCCGCACACTATCGTTTTCCATCTAGCTGTTCGGGGGCGTTGCTGTACCCGGCAGCGCTTGGCGGCTGCGGCAATCAAGAGCGTTCATGTGCCGGTGATGAAACGGTCCATCAGGGTCCAGCCATCTTTAATGATGAGACCGGCGGCGCGGGCGTCTGGCTCGCAGTACGATTGCCGCAGCGGCCAAGCGGGAGCATGCGTACTGTCGTAGAGTATGAACGGCACCGGATCGGATGAATGCGTCTTCAGGCACAGGGGAGTCGGGTGATCGGGCAGCAGCAGAATCCTGAACGGTTCTCCGGCTGTGCGAAGGGCCTCAACAACCGGTTGAACAATTTTCGCATCAAAATCCTCGATAGCCTGAATTTTTTCCGAAAAACTTCCCTTGTGACCGGCTTCATCCGGGGCCTCGACATGCAGGTACACGAAGTCCTGCTGTCCAAGGGCTCCAAGGGCGGCAGCGACCTTGCCGGCGTAATTCGTGTCAAGATAGCCGGTAGCGCCGGGGACATCGATTGAGTGCAGGCCCGCGCTGATGCCCAGGCCCTTGATCAAATCAACTGCTGAAATAACGCTGCCGCTCAGGCCGTATTTCTCCCTGAATGATGGCAGCTTCACAGCTGTACCCTGACCCCACAACCAGATAGAGCTGACCGGTTTTTTACCCTGAGCCAGTCGTTCCCGGTTCAGCGGATGGTTCGCAAGCAGCTGGCGGCTGCGAAACATTGCTTCGCGGATGCGCGCTGATCCCGGGCCCTCGGGCAGATAGGGTTCAATCGCGCGGCCGGTGATGTCATGGGGTGCATTGGTTTTGATGTGCTCATCGGCATTTTTCCAGACCATCAGGTGTCGATAGCTGATGCCGGGATACAGTGCGCACGTTTTGCTGTCAAGTTCACTTTTAAGGGCGGCGATAAACCGGTGCGCCTCCGCGGTCGTGATATGGCCGGCGCTGTAGTCATCCATGACTGCATCAGTATCCCGGCCGGCAAGGCTCACAAGATTGCATCGGAAGGCAATGTCGCCCGGCTGCAGGCTGACGCCCATACTGACAGCCTCGATCGGTGCGCGCCCGGTATAGTGCAGTTTCGGGTCATAGCCCAGAACGCACATGTTTGCTACATCGCTGCCCGGGTCGAATCCTTCGGGAATCGTGAAGGCCATGCCCAGTGTGCCGTATCCGGCAAGATAATCCATGCAGGGCGTGCGGCTGATCTGCAGCGGGGTTTTGCCGCCATGATCGTCAAGCTGGCAATCGGCCATGCCGTCGCCCAGCAGTACAATGTATTTCATAACAGTCCTGTCTTGCCCATTGTGTACTGTATTAGGAAAATATTATAGCATATCTCCCGGCGCTTGGACGAGCAGAATAATCGCGGCTCCGCGCCGACGGTCACGGTTTTTGCATTTTTATTCTGGCACTATGTATGATAGAATCTGTTGCCAAAACCGCTCGTGCCGTTCGGAGACAGGTACGGTACTTTTGAAAAAAACGGGGTTGTCATCGCGTCCCGGATGCCTGTTTTTATGTATGGGATAGTCAATATGCGTATCGATTGCGGAATGCTTTTCTCGAAAAAAAACCTGCAGGGCCTTTCCCCCGGGCTGCCGTTGGCTGTAACGTTCCTTTGCCTGTTAATACTGCGTTTCGTAAACCCCTGATGTTGAGTGCATGGCTGCGGTGGTGGCCGCAGCCATACCGGTACAGACGTTATTTTTGCAATGTATTAAAATAAATACTGTTTATCACCCTGGGCCGGGGAGGCGCGTGTGCTTGAAATAATACTGCTGTCTGTGACCCTTCTGTTTGTCGCGGCTGTATTTATTATGGTTCTTGTGAACTGTCTGCTCCGCCGCGGAAGCGCTGCGCCCGATCAGGCTGTGAGGGCGTTTGCTGAGACAACGCAGGCCGAATTTCGCAATCAGCGCGATGAATTTTCTGTGCAGTCACGTCATCTGCGCGAGGAGCTCGACGGCCGTTATAAAAACTTGAGTGATTCCCTGCTTGCCCGGATGCATGAAAATCTGACGCAGCAGCACAACCAGTTCATAAAGCTTGAGGCACGTTTTGAGTCATTGGAGAAGAAGCTGGTTGAGCAGCTGTCGATGCTTGACGCGAATGTGCGCGACAGCCTCGAGAAAATCCGTCATGACAATACCGTCAAGCTCGAAGACATGCGCAAGACCGTTGACGAGAAGCTGCAGAGCACGCTTGAAAAACGGCTGGGCGATTCCTTCAAGCTGGTCAGCGAGCGCCTTGAACAGGTGCACAAGGGCCTGGGCGAGATGCAGACCCTGGCCGCCGGGGTCGGTGATTTAAAAAAGGCGTTGACCAATGTCAAGACGCGAGGCGTCATGGGCGAGCATCAGCTCGAATCAATCCTTGAGCAGCTTTTGACCCCGGAGCAGTACCGCAAGAACGTAAGCACCCGTCCCGGCAGCAGACATTTCGTCGAGTTCGCGATTGTGCTGCCCGGCAGGGACGACAGCGGGGATGCCGTGCTGCTGCCCATTGACGCTAAATTTCCCACTGAAGATTATAACGCACTGCAGGAGGCCTATGAAAAGGCCGAGCCGGCCCTGATCGATAAATTCAAGAAACAGATTTCCGCCCGTATTGTCAGCTCCGCCAAAGATATTCGGGACAAGTATATCGAACCGCCGCATACTACCGATTTCGGCATCATGTTTCTGCCGACCGAGGGACTGTTCGCCGAGGTGCTGCGTGACCCCGGCCTTATGGAAAGCCTGCAGCGCGATTATCATGTAACCATTGCCGGCCCCACAACCCTTTCTGCATTTCTGAACAGCCTGCAGATGGGGTTCCGCACCCTGGCGATCGAGAAGCGCTCAAGCGAGGTATGGAAAATCCTTGGAGCGGTCAAGACCGAATTCGGCAAATTCGGCGATGTGCTTGAAAAAACAAGGAAAAAACTGGAGGAGGCCAGCAATGTTATTGAGGGGGCGGGGGTGCGCTCCCGGGCGATTGAGCGCAAGCTGCGCGATGTAGCGCAACTGCCCGCAGCCGAGGCGCAGGGGCTGCTGGCATTGGATGATGCCGCGGCTGATATTCCCGAGGAGGCATAGATATACGGTTGCAGACCAGCGGCTGACAGGACATACAGGCTGTTTGCCTGTTTTCGGGCGCAACATTATAAAAGTTAAAGTTTGCCTTGCGGCGGCTTGTTTTTTTAGTTATAATTATTATTAAAGGAACTATTTACTTAAAAATATATACCTAAAACGAATTAGACACAGGCTTTTTTATATGCTAAATAAATAAAAGCGATACAATGATGCATCCCATGTCATCCTGATGAAGACATGCAGGCATTTCTTATAATATGCACGAGAACAAGTAATACATGCTTAATAACGCTGCCTCTGCGGCGCAACGTCAAGAGCAGAAGGGGGTCAGTTAAATGCGATTACCATTATATGCGGGCATAATAGCAGTGAGCTTTGCTCTCGTGCTGATGGCAGCTTCGGGTGCGCAGGCCCAGTATACGTTTCTCAACGCACCGTTTACCGGAACCACGGCTCCTGACTGGACATTCATAAATGCCGCCGGCGACGGGCCTATTTTAACCGCGCCCAGCATTGACACTGCCGGCAATGGCTGGCTGCGGCTGACATCGAACAAGCAAAATCAAAACTCGTTCGTCTATTACAACAACCCGATACCGACCGCGTACGGCCTCAATATAAATTTTACGTTTGTGATCTGGACCCCAAACGACGAGGATGCGGACGGTTTGGCGATCGTTCTGTTTGACAATAATGCCATACCGTCTGCCGGCGGCTGGGGTGGATCGCTCGGGTATGCGCAGCACAGCGATTTCGGCAGTGTCGGCATGAACGGAGGGTTCGTCGCGTTCGGTTTTGACGAATACGGCAACTTCTCAAACCCGATCGAAGACCGGGAAGGCGGACCGGGCTTCAGGCCCGACTCGGTCGTGCTTCGCGGCCCCATGGGTGCCGACCGCTCGCAGGGCTATGCCTATGTTACCGGCTCTAACAGTTTTGGGGCGTTTTCAAATACAGCTCGAACCAGCCGTCCGGCTACAAATCGTAGATACGATGTGAATCTGCAAATGACCGCAGCCAGAAGGGTCACGATTCGGATGAAGCGCAACGATCGGACAACATGGACGACGGTGGTGAACAATTATCAGGTTGCGTTTGATTTCCCCGAGCGTGTCAAAGTCGGTTATACCGCCTCAACCGGCGCTACGACGGCCTATCATGAGATCCGCAACCTTGTTGTACAAACGATCGATAACCCGGAATGTGTGAATGACAGCGAGTGCCCGTCCGGTGACTATTGCGTTGCCTATATCTGCGCCGACTGCCGCACTGATGCGGATTGCCCAACGGGGTATGTGTGCAATGGCGACTATACCTGCGAAGAGGAAACACTGATCGAGCTCGGCAGTTTTGATGCAAAGTGGCAGGATGAAGGCATTGCCGTGAGCTGGGTTACGGAAACGGAAATCGATAATGCATATTTCGATCTGTACCGGGCCACATCGATCAAAAAATCCACCAAGGGTTTTAACAATAAGAAAAAATGGCTGAAGATGGGTCCGTATGTGAAGATCAATGACTATCCGATCCCGGCTGAAGGGATAGCCCCGTATGGAACATCATATGAGTACCTGGACACGGACGTGGAATACGGCAGACGGTACTGGTATAAACTGCAGGATGTTGATCTGTACGGCACGGCCACGCAGCACGGCCCGTGCGGGCCGGTGTCAGCCTGGGAGGACTGCTCATACGAGCCCTGATGAGGGCCCCTTTGCCATACCGGGATAACAGTACAATATGCAACAGCAGGGCCGGGATACCGGCCCTTTTTTTATGCGCTGTAGTGGCGCCTGATCTGATACGCAGCGGTTTTGTAAAATGCCTGTTTGGTGCAGGCTGGTACTATGTCGACGTGGCGTTTTTAATAGATGAAATTGGCGTCCTGCTGCGAGGGCGCCTGCATACTTCTTATACAATATTTCCCGAATTTTTCAGCTGGATTCCCTCCCCCACTATAAGTCGCTATTTGTTCTTAAAAAGATGATTGCTGTATAAACAGCAGGCTGATGTCGTATGCTGTATGGCACAGTTTGCTCCGGCACAATGTGTGTTGTGGCACACAATCACTCCTCAGCAAACATCATTATATTTAGCTTTAATTTTTTTTCTCTTTAATTCTATGATCTTTTTGCAAGGCATCCGGAGCGTTTTTTCTATTGGCACTTATTATGCAAAAATTGGTTTACAGAAACGCGCAGGGAACAACATGCGACACGGCAAATCAAAACAAAAAATGAACGCAGCGGTAATGTAGCCAAGTTTACAAGGAGAATACGTATGAAAGATGCACGGCACACAATCCCTGGTGTAGCAACCCTCGTAATGTTGTTTGTATTCATGTACACCACCTCTGCCGCCGCTGGTCCGGCATGGACCTGGATGAGCGGCAGTGACATGCTCAATCAGGCTGGTGTGTATGGCGCCCTTGGAATGCCTGCTGAGGCAAACATCCCCGGGGCACGTGAAGGCAGTATCGCATGGACTGACAGCGGGGGAGACCTGTGGGCGTTCGGCGGATACGGCATTGCCAGTGAAAGGCAAGCCGGTAATTTAAACGACCTTTGGCGCTATAGTTTAGATACTGGAGAGTGGACTTGGGTGAACGGAACCGATACAATAGATCACCAGGGCGTGTATGGCGCGCTTGGAATATCTGCTGCGCCCAACATCCCCGGAGCGCGCGAGGGCGGACTTGCATGGACTGACAGCGATGGCAATCTCTGGGCGTTCGGCGGCTGGGGCTATGACAGTGAAGGCGACGGCGGAATGCTCAATGATTTATGGCGTTATGAGCCCGCAACCGGCGAGTGGACCTGGATGGGGGGCGCCGACATTGTGAATGCAGGGGGCGCTTACGGTGAACAGGGCACTGCCGGCGCAGGCAATATGCCCGGCTCGCGCTACTGGGGCGTTTCCTGGACTGATAACTCCGGTAATTTGTGGCTGTTCGGTGGTTATGCCCTTGACGCAGACCAGAATGAAGGCTACATGAATGATCTCTGGCGTTACAGTCCTCTTACTGGTGAGTGGATATGGATAAGCGGTTCGGATACGGTTGAATCAGCCGGCGTGTACGGCACCAGAGGTATTGCATCCGCTTCAAATGTACCCGGAGGGCGGGAACTTGCCGTTGCATGGTCGGATAACGATGGAAATCTATGGCTCTTTGGCGGCTATGGACTCGACAAAAACGGCGATTATGGTTTTCTTAATGATCTGTGGCGCTACAGTCCTTCTATGGGTCAGTGGACCTGGATGAGCGGCGCTGATATGATCGACCAACTCGGCATCTACGGCACCAAAGGGGTTCCTGACAGTGCTAATGTCCCCTGTTCGCGCCGTAGCAGCGTTGCCTGGACTGACAACTTTGGAAATTTTTGGCTTTCAGGCGGTTTTGGCCGTGTCTGCGGCGATCCTTTAGGCTGGGGTTCGGTCAATGACCTGTGGCGCTATAGACCGGAAACCGGCGAATGGACCTGGATGGCCGGTGACGCTATGATCAACCGCACAGGCGTGTACGGTATTCTGGGTGAGCCGCACGAAAACAATATTCCCGGATCGCGCTATGGCAGCATCGCTTGGCGGGACAACAGCGGCGATCTGTGGCTCTTCGGCGGGACCGGTTTCCCAATTGACAGCAACAGTGGCAAGCTGAACGACCTGTGGCGCTACACTGCTGGGACCCAGGGCTGCACTGAGGATACCGTTCCGGAAGGCTATGGTTGCGTTGACGGCGTCTTGCAGGCGGACCAGCCGCCGCAATTCCTGGCCGAGCCTCTCTGGGTCGGGCCATGGGTTGTCTTATCTTCCGACCCATCTCAGGCCCATAAACCCACTGGCGAGAATGTGCTTTTCTGGGCATTTGATGATGACGGCCTGACCTGCCAAGGCGTCGTAAATCGATGGATGTATCGACCGGTAGAACTGCAGGACGGCCAGGCGGTACCGACAGGAGAATGGATTGTGAAAATCCCTTATAACTACCTGTGGTGGGTTTGGATAGAAACGCCCGTAATAGCAGAAATAACCGGCCCAGGTCTTTTTGAATTCAAAATGACCTCGACTGACTGTCTGGGCCAGGTAACCGACTCGGAGGTGTTTTTTGGAAAACGCTATTATTTTCAGGTAGAATGAAAGCAAAACCGCGCCCTTTTATGTGGCGCTTTAAGACGCACGCAAGCAGGGCCGACATAAGGCCCTGCTTTTTTTATGACCATCACTGATCTCATCAATCATAATTATAAACAGTCTTGCCGGCACTGTGTATATGTGTCATATATGACCGTCTTTAATTGCATATAGAGTAGCAGCATTCCAGGCATGTCCTTTATAGGCTGCATTTACTTTTTTTAATAGGGCAAGAGATGAAGCGCTTTGAGAATACGATCCACCGTCAAAATATAGCTGAAGATATTCCCTTGTGAGTCCTCTTGAACTCGCGTTGAAAATCTCCATCGTGTTGAATGCAATAACAGGGAGCCATTATATACAATTGCTGCCCGGTTTGTGTGTGAAAACAGGCTTTTGTAATAGCCTGTTCGAGATATCTGGCGCATTTTAAAGTTGGGATTGCTTCACGGAGTTTTATTCTGAGTGAACCGAAGGGTTCGCAACGAAAAGCCTCTACTGCCGGTTTAAACGCGTCATTGCGAGGCAGTCCCGTCCTCCGCAGTAGCTTGCTACGGGTGAATAGCGGCTGAGACATCTTAATAATTAATAAAGGCCTGTACAACAACGGCAGGATTTCTCCCGGGGCCTGCCCTGAGCGCAGCCGAAGTGGTCGAAATGATATTGTATCTACGGGTATAATAAAATGGAAAAAGCTTTAGCCTTATTACCGCTTCGCTCCCGTCCGATATGGGGCGAGTCGAAAAAAAAGAACGCGGCTGACTCCAATGCTGGACCTGCCGCATTCCTTTATTCATTTGTTTAGATGAGGTATTTTATTCAACCTGGAAGTAGTAACGTTTACCCCAGAATTGTTCGGAGTCAATTTCAGTCTCGTCACAGCCCTGAAGCGTCATTTTGAATTCAAAAAGGCCTGGGCCCGGGATGTCTGCAATAACGGGATTCTCTATCCAAACCCACCACAGGAAGTTATAAGGGGTTTTCGCAATCCATTCTCCTGTCGGTAGCGCCTCCCCGTTCACCAATTCTACGGGACGGTACTTCCAGCGGATAGTCAGGGGACGATCGCAGCCGCTTCTATCGTAATCGAACGCCCAGAAAAGGATGTTTTCGGTTTTAGGCTTGTGTGCCATGGAAGGCATTGAGGATAATCCAACCCACGGACCAACCCACAACGGTTCAGACAAGAAAACCGGAGGTTCTTCAATGGGATCTACGGGATCTTCAGGATCTTCACCCTCTCCGGGGGGGTATGCCTCTTGAGTCGGGTACCCTCTCCACGTTTCACCGAAACCCAGAGCGCCGGGGGCATAATAGATTATGCAATCGGCTGAGCTTCCGGAGAACGTATTCGCACCAGTGGACGGGGCGTCGCCAAGGAAGTAGATGGAGTCAAGCTTGCTGTTGCCGCGAAAAGCATTATTGTCAATCTGGGTGAGTCCCTCGGGGAAGATCGCGCTTTCGAGGTTCGGGCAGTCCCGGAAAGCATTATTGCCAATTCCAGTGAGCCCCGAGGGGAAGATCACGCTTTTGATGTTCGGGCAGTCACGGAAAGCGTTAATGCCGATGTACATAACCGGCATATCGTCTATCGTGTCAGGGATCACAACATCCAGTGCAACGCCGGTGTATGCCATGATGGTTATAGCGCCGGCCGATTCCAAGTAGCAGAAGCCGTCGGCTTCCCAGGTTGCTCCGGTGCATTCTGATACGCACCTTGCAGAGGCTGAGGATCCCATGCATATCCATAATGCCGCCATAATTCCAGTAATTGTTTTTTTCATCTGACCATTCCTCCGGTACGTTTGTTTAAACTGGCCTTTTCATACTATCTGACGATATTGCGTCATTCATCCTGAACTAAATTTACTACATAGCTATAAAATCGAAAGTTAAAAGTTCCCATTTTTTTCTTTAAAGTAATATGTGGCGGTTTGATGGGGCGATGTAATTATAATTTTTATACTTTTTATAAATAAGAATAAACTCATGGTAATTATCGGGTTTGACGGGATGTAGTCGTCAATCAATGATCTTTTGCTCTAGCCACCGTCTCCGGCGTTGGCTAGAGAGGTTCTGTCGATCCGGAGGGCGTGTCAACTTCTTCTCTGTGGTACTCATTTCGAGGTGTGCATCAAAACTGCAGGGTTTGGGGATTCAATCATCTGTCTTCGTAAGCAGTGTATAATTTAGAAAGCAATTAGAGCTTTAAATTAATGGTTTGATGTATCAAATTTTAATTATTTTTTTAAATTTTTTTTTACGTTGCATTAATCTGCGGATTAAAGACACAGTTTGTGCCGGCACAGTTTGTGTCATGGCACACAATTCAGTGCTTCTTCAGGTGGAACTCTTTTGAATGATGGTACTATGTGTCTGTTTTAGCTTCTATAATTTTTTTAGCGGCATATTTCACGGAGCCGTTTTTTTGGCACTATCTTTGTAATGTTTGATTATAGACAAGCATCTTAACAGGGGTGCCCGCAATGAACATTCAAGATGATCTGGAACGGACGCAGTCGCGTGTTTTAATCGTTGATGATGAAGACAGCATTCGCGATTCACTCGAGATCATTCTGAGGGAAGCCGGCTATGAGGTCGTCACATCCCCGGATGCTCAGACAGCGGTCTCAATGATTGAGCAGTTACAATTCGATGTTGCTGTTGTCGACCGCATACTTCCCGGAAGCCTTGACGGAATCCAGATCATTGAGCAGATAAAAAAACATAACCCCCTGTGCGAAACGGTTCTGATGTCGGGCTATCCGTCATTTGAAAGCGCCGCGAAGCTCATGGAGCATGAACCATTTGCTTATCTTACCAAACCGATATTTCAGGACGAAATATGCAGGGTTGTTGATGAGGCGGCACGAAAATGCCGTTTGCGCCGCGAAAATGAACGAACCGAGTCGATTCTACAGGGAGTGTTTAACGCTTCACTCAACCCGATCATCGTCTATGACCATGGGTTCAGAATACGGTTTGTCAATCCGGCGTTCACCTGCCTGCTGGGCTATGCACGCGAACAGGTCCTGGGAAGCAGCATGCTCTTTGTGCCTGAAAACGAAAGCGAAATCCTGCTGAATGATTTTCGCGCGCTGCTTGATGGCCGTGAAATTCACGAACGCGGGCAGCTCATGATCCGCAGCGATGGGGCGCAGCTGCAGACGGCACGAATTATATCCCTGTGTCGTGACCCGCACACGGACTGCGCTCATATTCTGGTCATTATACGCGATCTTACCGAAGAAAAAAAAATGCAGGCCCAGGTCATGCAGGCGGAAAAGCTCGCCATGCTCGGGGAGCTTTCCGCCAAGCTTGCGCATGAGATCAACAACCCTCTGCAGATCATCAGCGGCCAGACAGAACTCATGCTGCGAAAAGAACTTGATGATGATATCGCCGAACAACTCGTTTTAATTGAACATGCAGCGCGTAAAATTGAACGATTAACAGGCAGCCTTATGTTCGTGGCGCGCCCCAAGCCTCTTCGCCTAAGCTGTTTCGCGCCAGAAAAGCCACTTGATAAGGCAGCTGAATTTTTGCTGGCCATGGGACAGACAAAATATCTTACTATCGTTCGAGATTACAGTTGTGTCGGCGGGCTGATTGAAGGAGATGAAAATCAGCTTGAACAGGTATGCATGAATCTCATTTTAAATGCGGCGCATGCGGTCGCTGAGGCCCCCGAGAAATCTATTACATTGCGAACACGCGCTGATTTCGGGTCTGGCCTTGTACACATTTCAGTTGCTGATACCGGTTGCGGTATAGAAGCGCACATACGTGACAGGATATTTGAGCCCTTTTTTACAACAAAGCCGGCCGGCAGTGGCAATGGTCTGGGGCTTTCGGTCGTTAAGCAGATCGTTGCGCGCAACGCAGGCTCTGTGTCGGTCGTGAGCGAGCCGGGCGCAGGCAGCACGTTTACCGTAACGTTTCCGTTGAAAATCGCGCCAGGTTCACACAGGGATATGCATGTGCCCGGGCCGGCCGTGCACGATGAGGCTGTCATACAGGAGAAATCGGCATGATCATTGAACTGAGCCGTGAACACTGCTGGTCACTGCGTCAGCATGACCGCTGTCCGGCACTCGTGGCCTATCTGAATAAAATTACCTACAGCAGGCAGTTGAAGTCATTGATCGAGTTGTCCGAGGCATTCAGCGATGATCTGAAGATTTATGTGACGCGCGATACGAGCCTGAAGGTCATCAGCAGTGGCTCGGCTATTCAGGGAACGCCGACATATATACTGGTTATTAACGGTGCCGAACAGGACCGCCTGCTCGGTGAATCCGACGCGCTCAGGCTGAAACATTTTGTGGGGCCTCACATTGAACAGGCGACCGGCAGAAGCACACGTTTCGATACAACCGATCCCGGGATCGCGCGCGGGCGCGCAGGTGAATCCTGACAGGCAGGGTGGACAGACGATGAAAGATGGTAACGATAAGCTGCATGAGGTTATTTTGCTTGTGGATGATGAGGAGAACATCCTGAGATCACTGACGCGGGAACTTATGGATATGCCCTATGGCCTGCTGACAGCGACTTCGGCTGACAAGGCACTCGAGGTCATGGGTGCCCAGCCTGTGACAGTCATTATATCAGATCAGCGCATGTCGGGCGCAAGCGGCACGGAGCTGCTTGCATCCGTGCGAGAGAAGTACCCCGATGTGGTTCGTATCCTGCTTACGGCTTTTTCTGATATGCAGGATGTTATTGATGCAATCAACAAGGCCGGGATCTATAAATTCATTCAAAAGCCATGGAAAACGCCTGAATTGAAACGGCTAATCGCCGAAGCCGTCGACCACTACCATATTATGCGTGAAAAAAATGTCCGAAAACAGGTCGTTGTGCGCAATGGGGCGGTACCGGGCAACGATTCAAAATCATTTCGGGCGTCGGTGCAGTGATAGCCCTGGACGGTGTGAGCACACGATTACGTACACAAAACGATGGAGCCAGCCATGCGAAAAAAAAGAGTTCTGATCGTTGATGATGATCATAACGTACTGAAGGCTCTTGTCCGGGTTCTGCAGGATGAAGACTATGATGTGGTAACCGCCGAGTCGGCCATGGAAGCCAAGTCCCTTATTGAGCGTCAGGAAGTGCATATGATCATTTCCGACATCGTCATGCCGCTCACCTCGGGCCATAAGCTGCTTGCCTGGGTGCGCCAGCATTATCCCGACATTATACGCACCATGTTTACCGGCAATGCCGACCTGAGCATGGTAATGCGGGCGGTCAACGAAGGCGAAATCTACCGGTTTTTCACCAAGCCGTGGGATCCAGTCGAATTGAAGCTATCCATCCGGCTTGGTCTGGAAAAATACGATCTTGAAAAAGAACGCCGGGTGCTTCAGACAATTGTGCGGCAGCAGCGCAGCGAACTTGACCGTATCGAAGAGGAGTATCCCGGCATAACAGCCGTGAAGCGCGACCTGTCGGACGCCGTGGTTCTCGATGAGCTCTCGGACGACGATCGTGAACAGATCAAACAGTGGTGTGTGCGCCAGTAGCACAGTGACGCAGATGGGAGCTGTGAGTGTAGATCGCAGAAGCGCACTATAAACCTGAGCTTGAATCTGGTAGGGCCTTTTCTGACTGCACCGAAACTCCTGCACGCCTCAGGGGCGACAGTTGTGAACGGGTTGAGTACCTACATGAGGTGTGGCTTGGAACAATCATTCGGTTTTCGGCGAGGCATATTCGAAAAAGTTTTTATTATCAGCAGTGTTTGTGCTGCTGCGCTTATTATCTACTGTCTTCCTGGTAATGTTTCATTCCTGAATTTCTTTTTTCTTCCGGTTATACTGGCGGGGTATTATGTAGGTCTTCGATTGTCCGTTCCGGGCGCCGTGTTTTGCGTTTGCGCAGTCGTTTTTTATGCGCTTGTCTCACCTGCGGAACTGCATCGCCTGCAGAACACCGAGCATGTCGTTATGTTCGTGATTACCTGGGGGTGTTTTCTGGTATTAGCGGGCGCTTTGGTCGGCTATCAGCAGAAAAAAATACAGCGCGAGCAACTTAAGCTGGTGGAGCTGAATGCTGAAATATCAGAGGCAAATCATAAGTTAAAAAAAGCTCTTGCTGAAACGGACAGGACCCGCATCGAGCTTGAGCGCGAGCTGTGTGAAAATGAAAAAATGTTCCGGATGCTGTTTGAACAGGATTCCGATGCGACGCTTTCTTTTGATACTTCGCTGCGATCGATATCGAATATTAATGACGCTGTCGTGCGGCTGTACGGATTTACGCGCGAAGAACTGATCGGCAATGACCTGCTTATGTTAATGGATAAAGACAACCGAGACAGTCTCTTCCGCGCCTTTGAAAGCATTGAGCCCGGAAAGCCTTTTATCCTGCAGCGTCAGGAACACCGAACCAAGGATGGCACGCTGGTGCCGGTTTCCTGCCGCGGCCGGATTATTGAATTAAACGGCAGGCAGCATCTGTTCTGTTCAATCCGCGATATCACCGAGAAAATCCGCAAAGAGGAAGAGGATGCATTGCTGCAGGCTCAGATCATGCATTCTGAAAAAATGGCCTCCATCGGTGTGCTGGCCACAGGCATTGCCCATGAGATCAATAATCCTATGGCCTTTATCTCAAGCAATCTGATGACCCTTGAAAAATATTTAAGAAAAATACAGCAGTATTTCGGATTTTTATCTCAGACGGTTGAGCCCGGTCTTTCTGATGAACTGCTCGGCGCGCTGAACGAGAAAAAGCAAAATTGTAAAATGGAATTTATTGTTCAGGATGCCGTTGATCTTGTAGCCGAATCTACCAGTGGTGCCGAGCGGATTAAAAAAATCGTCCAGGATTTAAGGCTGTTTGCCCGCTCCGACAGCGATGAGCCGGAATCGTTTGACATCCATGACTATATAGAAAACACAATCAATATTATCTGGAATGAATTGAAGTACAAGGCACAGCTGCAAAAAAATTACGGGCATGTTCCCGCCATGGTAGGGTTTCCCCAGAAACTCAGCCAGGTCGTCATGAACCTTCTGGTCAACGCTGCCCATGCCATTGAAAAGCAGGGCACAATCACAATTACAACCTCGAGCCGGGACCGGGATGTCTATGTTGCGATCGCCGATACCGGTTGCGGTATCCCTGAAAAAAATCTGGCCAAAATATTCGAACCGTTTTTTACGACAAAAGAGGCAGGCAAGGGCAACGGCCTCGGTTTGAGTATTGCCTCAGATATCGTCACCAAAAAGCTGAAAGGCACGCTCTCTGTTGAAAGTCGCATTGGTGCAGGGACAACATTTACGCTGCGGCTGCCTGTGGACTGCAGCGCAGCTGACTGACCGTATCTCCGTATCCGCGGGTGAACCGGGCGCGCTGCCGGAGATGCTGATTCGATTGTGCCGCCTCAGACAAGGAACGTAATGAACGCAAACACAGACATAGTTTTGTTCGTCGATGATGAGCCGATGGTCCTGCGCTCTATCGAGCGGGCTTTTCTTAACAGTCCGTACAAAATTATGACAACCGGCGATGCTGACGAAGCCCTTGACATTGTCAGGAACGAGCCGGTGGCGGTCGTGGTGACCGACCAGCGCATGCCGAAAATGCAAGGCATTGAACTCCTTGAACGGGTCAAGACAATCTCTCCGCCGACGGTGAAAATTCTTTTAACCGGCTATGCCGATCTGGCCACAGCCGTACGGGCGATCAACAGCGGAGAGGTGTTCCGGTTTATTCAAAAACCCTGGCAGGACGCGGAGCTCGCCGAGCTCGTCGCGGCGGCATATCGACGCTTTGAGCTTCAGCGCTCGCTGGCAGGGGCAGATGAGGCCAAGCTGCTGGCGATCGCTGAAACAATAGAGCTTAAGGACCCTTTGACTCAGGGGCACTGCAAGCGGGTTGCCGAGTATGCCATGCGGATGGCCGGGAGACTCACTGTTGATAAAAACATTCAGCGTTGCATCCGCGCCGGCGCCTGGCTGCATGATTGCGGGAAAATAGGTATTCCGGAGTCTATTCTTAATCATTGCGGAGCGCTTGATGAATCCGGGATGGCGCTGGTCAGAAACCATCCGCAATGGGGGGCCGAAGTTGTGCGCCTGGCCGGCATGGGAAATGAAGCCGTCAATGTTGTGCTCTGCCATCATGAGCGCTATGACGGAACAGGCTACCCGCTGCAGTTGAGCGGAGAGCAGATTCCCCTTGAAGCCAGGATCGTCGCAATTGCCGATATGTATGATGCTGTGACTTCCGATCGTCCGTATAGAAAAAAACGCACCCCAAACGAGGCCCTTGAGATTTTGCGGCATGAGCAGGGCAGGGCGCTTGATCCGGTTTTGACACAGATGTTTATCGATATGATCGGCACGACGGGGGAGCCGTCATAATGATTCACTATGATACCGAAGCCGGCATTATGGTCATAAAACTGGTCTATTACGGGCCGGCGTTATCGGGCAAAACCACGAATCTGCTGCGCCTGCATGATCTGCTGCCCTGCAGCGGTCGCGGCGATCTTATGGTGCTTGACACTGCCCAGGAGCGCACCATTTATTTTGACCTGCTGCCGTTTTTTATTACGGCTCCGAGCGGGTTAAAGATCAAGGTAAAGGTCTTTACCGTGCCCGGCCAGGTAAAGCACGACGCTACACGCAAGGCCGTTCTGCAGCGCGCCGATGGCGTGGCCTTTATTGCTGATTCGCAGGTGCGGGAGAGTCTGAACAATGCGACAAGCTTTGAAAACCTTGAGCAGAATCTGGCGCTTGTGGGACTCGATCCTGGCAGGCTGCCCCTGGTCATCCAGTATAATAAACGTGATCTGCCCGGCATCGTTGCCGAGGATGCAATCCGCAGTCTCTGGTGGTCGAGCGGTGTGCCGCTGTTTTTCGCCTCAGCGCTGGAGGCCTGGGGGGTGGTTGAAACATTTCAGTGCCTGCTGCGCACAACCTATGCCGCTCTGGATGCTACATGCTGTTTGAGTGCGCGCCATGGCCTTTCGATGGAGGCGTTTACCTGCGGGCTTACCGTTCCTGATGCAAGCCCTGGGATGCGGGAGCGTTGACCATGACAGCCCAGGGATCGATCTCCTTTGTTGTCGGTGAAGAGAAAAAACTGACCGATGTTCTCAGCGAGTCCGATGTGTTGCCTCTTTTAAAAAGTGTTGTTGGGGCCGGACTTGACCTGGCGGCAATTGTCGATATGACCGGTGAACCGTTGTGGTTTTTTGTTCCCGGTGAAACGGCTCCCGGCGCGATGCTGCCGCTTGGAACGGCGCTCGAGTGCAGGCCAATTATCCTGTCGGGAGATATCGTCGGCAGGGTTCATCTGTCGGCCGGCGAGGGGATTGACCCGGCCCTGCTGCGTTTTCTGGCCCGGGTTGTCGGTGATGCCGTTAACAGCATGGTTCAGACTAACCTGAAACGGATGATGGTGACTGAGCTGCACACCAAGGTTGTGCAGATGTCCTATGATGAGCTGCTGGAAAAAAACCGGCAGCTGAGCGCGTCCGAGCAGAAGTATCGCGAACTGGCCGAGCATCTTGAAATGCGCGTCCAGGAAAGAACGGCCGAGCTGAAACAGGCCTATGCGCGCATGCTGCAGCAGGAAAAAATGGCGTCCGTAGGCCAGCTGGCCGCCGGCATGGCCCATGAGATCAACAACCCGCTCTCGTTCGTCCTGAGCAATCTGGAAACGCTTGAAAAATACGTGCGCAGACTCTCCGAACATGCCGGTTTCTGCGAGGGTCAGCTCAGGCAGTCAGGCAGCGATGATTTGGCGGGTCGTGTAGAGGACAGACGCCGTGAACAAAAAATAGATTTCATCCTTGATGATCTCAGCGATCTTTTCAGCCAGAGCCTTGCAGGCGCCGAGCGTGTCAAAAAAATCGTCAGCGATCTGCGCGGGTTTTCGCATATTGATGAGGCTGAGTACAGCCAGCTTGATGTAAATATCGAAATTGACCGGACTCTGAGCGTGCTGTCGTCTGAAATACCTGCTGATGCCGAGATCACGCGTGAGTTTGGCGCAATTCCACTGATCGTATGCAGGGGCGCCCTGCTGTGCCAGGCCTTTCTCAATATTATACGCAACGCGCTTCAGGCAAAACCAAGCGGCTTGAAGCTGCTCATCCGTACCGCGATGAATTCAAAAGATCATATAACGGTCGTGTTCAAGGATAATGGGCCCGGCATCGCTCAGGATATCCAGGCGCGGATTTTTGAACCTTTTTTTACTACGCATGAGGTCGGATCAGGCATGGGAATGGGGCTCAAGGTCGTCTACGACGCGGTTAGCTCCTGTGGCGGAACCGTTACGGTCAACAGCCGTGAGGATCATGGCGCCGTGTTTGTCATAACGCTGCCGGTTAACGGGAGGACCGATGAGTAAACGGGCCAGCCTTTTTCGATACGCGTCCCCGGCTGCATCGGCGGAACAGTATTCGCCCGAGGAAGGCAGTGCTGTGCAGCGGAGCTTCTCCCTGCTTTTTGTTGACGATGAAGAGGGCGTTGCCAGGGCGCTGAAACGTATTTTCATGGCCGAGAATTACCGTATCCTGACGGCATCCAACGGTTTCGATGCACTCGCAATCCTTGAATCCGAGGATGTCAATCTTGTGATTTCCGACTACCGCATGCCCGGCATGTCAGGTGCGCAGCTGCTCAAGGAAATCAAGAGCAGATGGCCTGCGGTTATCCGCATCATGTTGACAGGCTATGCCGATGTGCAGTCGGTCATGGGCGCGGTCAATGAAGGCGCGGTGTATAAATTTATCACCAAGCCCTGGAATGACGAGGATATGCGCCTGACGGTAAGCCTCGCGCTGCAGCAGTACGTGCTGATGACCGAAAACCGAAAGCTCAGGGATCTGAATGAAAAACAGCAGGAAACCATCAAGCGCTATGCCCGGCAGGTTGCCGAAAGCAGCGGCATCCTGGGTGTCATTCTCGCCAAGTCCGGTCAGGTGAGGCAGGAAGACTATAAGCGCGCGCTCCGGGAGCGTGAAGACAGTGAATTTATCATTGACACGCTGGTGCGTCTCAATTTGACAACCGAATCCAGGGTGGTGCAGGCCCTGCAGAAGCATTTGAACCTGGAGTATCTTGATCTGAAGGAAGTTACCGTGCCGCCTGAAGTTGTTCGGTTTCTCCCCCATGACCTGTGCGAGAAAAGCCGGATTCTGCCGGTAAAACTTCAAAAAGGCCATTTGACGCTTGCCATGGCCGACCCGTCCGATATTTACAAAATCGACAACCTTTCGTTGATGCTTGGCTTGAAGGTAACGCCGGTTATTGCCGGCAGCGCTGAAATTCTCAACCAGCTCATCAGGGTATATGGCGACCGCAACTCCAATGAGCAGATAAGTTTTGAAGCTATCCCCGAACTCGATCCCATTGATGAAATCGATATCGTTATCGAGGAGGAGGAAGAGCGGGTTAATATTACCGAGCTTTTGACCTCTTCCGAAGTTCCCCCAATCATCCGCATTGTCAATGCCGTCATTTCCGAAGCCATCCGCTATAAGGCAAGCGACGTGCACATTGAGCCGAAAACGAAGTTTACCGTGGTGCGCTACCGCATCGACGGTATGCTTAATGATAAGATCAGGATTCCATCGGATCTGCACGCGGCCACGGTTTCGCGTATCAAGATTCTCGCAAAAATGGATATTTCCGAGCGCCGCATTCCGCAGGACGGGCGCATTACGGTCAAATCCGGAGCGCGGCTTGTCGATCTCCGGGTGTCCACCATGCCGTCCATAAACGGTGAAAAAGTGGTGCTGCGCATTCTTGACAAACGCGCGGCTGTCAGGAAGCTTTCAGAACTCGGGCTTCTCGATCGTGACCTGTGCCAGATACGCGCCCTTATCAAGAAGCCGCAGGGCATGATCATTTCGACAGGGCCGACCGGCAGCGGCAAAACCACCATGCTGTATTCAATTCTGGGGGAGATGCTGGAGCGCTCCAAAAACTTTGAAACGATTGAAGATCCGGTTGAATATTTTCTCGAAGAGGCAAACCAGGTTTTTGTGCGCGATAAAATCGGTCTTACCTTCGCTTCCGTACTGCGTGCTACATTGCGGCAGGACCCTGACGTGATCCTGGTGGGCGAAATTCGCGATAAGGAAACCGCCGATGTCGCCTTCAAGGCCGCGCTGACCGGCCATATGGTGCTGACGACCCTGCATACCAACAGCGCGGTTGCATCCATTACGCGCCTGATAGATATCGGTGTGCCGCCCTACATGATCGCTTCGGCCATCGAAGGCATACTGGCCCAGCGTCTTGTGCGGTGCCTGTGCCCGCATTGCAGGGTGGAAACAGCGCCCGATCCTGACCAGCTCAATCTTCTTAAAATCCCCGCTGGATATCTGCCTGAGAAGGTACTGTGGCCTGTCGGCTGCAGGCGCTGTGACAATACCGGTTATATCGGCCGCACCGGCGTGTATGAGTTGTTTGTCATGAATGAGGATTTTCGCCATATTATCAGCAGCCAGTATAAGGAAGCTGAAATGGTGCGGCTGGCCCGCGCGGCCGGAATGAAGACGCTGATCGAAGACGGCGCCGTCAAGGTTAAAAATGGCGAGACAACGCTGGACGAACTGCTGCGCGTGGTCGGGCCGCAGATTCTGCATGAGCGCGAATGCCCCAGCTGCAGCAAAATGATTGACGCCAAGGTGCTGTTCTGCCCGTACTGCGGATGTTTTAAGCAGGATACCTGTCAGAAGTGCCAGATGGCCGTTGAAAAAGACTGGAGGATTTGCGGATTCTGCGGCGCAGCGCTGAATGGCGCTTCAGTGCGGAGTCTGGAGTTCGGA
>CAIRTM010000054.1 GCA_903881505.1 uncultured delta proteobacterium
TAACTATATTCTGTGAAACAAAACAAATACAAAACCATATTTTTGTCTTTAGGTTTCGTTAATCAATAAAATACGAAGGATACTGATATGCGGAAAAAAGATACGGATCACATTCTTTCCAAAGAGATACTCAATACGCGTGAAGCCGCAGCCCTGCTCAAGGTTACAACGCAGACAATTAAAAATTATATTTATTCCGGAAGACTTCAGGCTATCAAAACTCCGGGCGGCCATCACCGCATCCGGCGTCAGGATCTGCAGAGCATCGGGTTTGTGGCCGATGACAGCAAGGGTTTGCAGAGCCTTTCCAGGGACGACTTGTGGGCGGCCTACAGCGGGCTCCTGGGAACATTTATCGAAACGGTTGAAGCGCTTATTAAGGCGCTTGATATGCGCGATATACTTACGTCGGGTCATTCTTCGCGGGTTGCCGAGATGTGCTGCGCGGTCGGAACTCATATGGGCCTGCGTGATAAAGACATGCAGGACCTCAGGCTTGCTGCCCTGCTGCATGATGTCGGCAAGGTGGGTATCAGCGATTCAATTCTCGGCAAGCCCGGCCGTCTGACGGAGCAGGAGTTTTTTCTGGTCAAGAAACATTGTGAAATCGGCGAGCAGATTGTATCCGGTGTTGATTATCTGCGCAACGTTGCTCCGGTTATCAGGCATCATCACGAGTTCTATAACGGCAAAGGCTACCCGGACGGTATCGGCGGTCAGGATATTGAGCTCAACGCCCGTATTATTTCGGTTGCCGATGCCTTCGATTTCCTGCGCTCGGATCTTTCGTTCCGGGCGCCATTATCGGTACCTGACACATTGAACGAAATTCAAAGCAGTGCAGGCGCGCAGTTCGATCCGCGCGTGGTTGATGCGTTTGTCGATGTCGTTCGGGAGCGCAGTCATCAGGTACACTGAAGCGCCGGCGCGTGAAGGTCTTCTGTGATGGATGATCTTATTGAGGTGACGGTGCGCGAAGCTGTTCCGGACGCGGCATCCGGTCAGTACAGGATCGTGCTGCATGCCCGTGCAACCGGGAGGGTTCTCTCCATATGGGTCGGGCATTTCGAAGGATGTGCCATTGCGCTGGGGCTTGAGTCAGCCTGGACGCCCCGCCCCATGACGCATGATCTCATGGCCCGGGTGGTTAAAAGCCTTGGGGCCTCTGTGGCGCGTGTTGTCATTACCGACGTGCGCGACAGCACCTTTCTGGCGCTGCTCTGCCTTGTAAAAGACGGCGGGGAGCTGGAGATCGATTCCCGGCCAAGCGATGCGATAGCCGTGGCTCTGCGATTCAACGCTCCGATATTCGTCGACAGCCGGCTGGCTGACAAAATGGCCGACGAGCTTGATGATCTGTTCCAGCAGCTGGAACCGAACGGCACTATTCATTGACCGCTTGCGGTAGAGAGGTGCGCATTTAAAAGCTCTTCTGTAATCAGGAGGGCTTTTTTGCTGTGGCACCGGTGCGCCCGGTTTTTTTTGTAGTCTGTGCGGGGTGCGCTGGTATATACTTTACAGAAAGACGGCACACTTATGACACGGCGCCGACGGGAGAACAGCGATGAAGAAGTTTTCAATACTTGATATCCAGCGGCTGAAACATGAGGGGCGCAAAATCACCATGCTGACGGCCTATGATGTTCAAATCGCGAGGATACTTGACTCCTGCGGCGTTGACATGCTTCTGGTCGGCGATTCGCTGGGCAATGTGGTGCTGGGATTTGAAAACACGCTGCCGGTGAGCATGGATGATATGGTGCGTCATACGCAGGCGGTTGTGCGCGGACGAACGCGGGCGTTTGTCGTCGCGGATATGCCGTTTATGTCGTATCAGGCTTCATGCGAGGACGCGCTGCGCAATGCCGGCAGGCTGGTAAAAGAAGCGGGCGCCGAGGCCGTCAAGGTCGAAGGCGGCGTCAACGCGGCGCCTGCCATCCGCGCGATTGCCCAGGCTGATATTCCTGTCATGGCGCATATCGGCCTGACTCCGCAGTCTGTTCACCGGATGGGCGGATTCAGGGTGCAGGGCCGCGAGGAGCAGCAGCGGCAGAAACTTGTTGCCGACGCCATGGCGGTTGAGGAGGCCGGTGCATTCAGCGTGGTTCTGGAGTGCATGCCGGCTGATCTGGCAGCCGAGATCACGCAGCGGATCGCGATTCCCACGATCGGCATCGGCGCCGGCCCGGGCTGTGACGGGCAGGTGCTGGTGATCAATGACGTGCTCGGCCTGAGCGGGCCGTTTCGCCCCAAGTTTGTCAAGCAGTACGTGCAGCTTGAGGATATCATAGGAAAAGCAGCAGGGGAGTATATTAACGAGGTTCGAAGCGGTATCTTCCCGGGCGACGAGCATATCATGAAGTAGTCCGTCTGATGTCCGGCAGCCGGGTATGCTTTCAGCTTCGACGCATCGATCGAGGCATTTCAGGGGGATCGTCGGCATGGAGATACTCCGTACCGTTGAGGACATGCAGCGGTTTGCCGACCGGGTCCGGCAGCGCGGCCGGACGATCGGTTTTGTTCCCACGATGGGTTACCTGCACGAGGGCCATGTGAGCCTTGTGCACATTGCGCGGCGGCATGCAGATGTGGTCGTGGTCAGTATTTTTGTAAACCCGACTCAGTTCGGTCCCGGGGAGGATTTTGAGTCCTATCCGCGCGATTTTGAGCGGGACCGCCGCATGGTGGCTGCTGCAGGCGCCGACTGCCTGTACTGTCCCGATGCCGATGAAATGTATCCACCCGGCTATCAGACAACGGTGTGTGTGCGGGAGGTGACCCGCAACCTCTGCGGACTGTCGCGGCCCGCGCATTTTGAGGGGGTTGCTACGGTTGTAGCCAAGCTGTTCAACGCGGTGAAGCCGCAGTATGCCGTTTTCGGGCAGAAGGACTTTCAGCAGCTGGTGGTGATCAAGCGCATGGTGCGGGATTTGAACATGGATATCGACATCATCGGCGCTCCGATTGTGCGCGAGCCCGACGGCATAGCCATGAGCTCGCGCAATAAATACCTCGGCACGGCGGAAAGGCAGGCTGCACGCTGCCTGTCACGCGCACTCGATGCTGTGCGCTCCCGGGCGGATGAAGGCGAGCGCTCGGCGCAGGCATTAATCAGTCTGGCGCGCGGCATTATAAGCGCAGAGCCGCTCGGCCGCATCGATTATGTCAAGGTATGCGACGCCGTCACACTGCAGGACGTCGAGCGCCTTGAACGCGAGGCTGTTATGGCTGTGGCGGTTTTTTTCGAGAAAGCCCGTCTGATTGATAACACCATACTGCACGTGGACGGGCCGCAGCCCTGATATGAGCCATGCGCCCGCAGGGTATCGGGAAGACCTGATCAGAAATGGCTGAAAAATATCACAGCGTTACATTCCTTCCTGAGAGCAAGACCATCCTGGTTGAGCACCTCAAGACCATTTTTGAAACGATCGGGGAGGACAACCCAGAGCGTATACAGCTTTCTTTTGCCTGCGGCGCCGAGGGCATCTGCCGTAAGTGTAAAGTGCGCAGCCTGCAGCGGATGGGCCCGCTGACCGCAACCGAGAAGGGCTGCCTGAGCCAGCAGGAACTCGCCCGCGGCGTACGGCTTGCCTGCCAGGCACGGGTCGTGCAGGACAGTCAGGTTGAAATTCAGTATAAGCGCCCCTTCACTATTGATCTGGTTGATGAACAGGTAGAGACTCAGGGTCTTCCGCGTTTGCGGAAAATTGTGACGGAATCAACCGATGCGGGCTGTCTGGATGAGGATATGCTCCTGCGGGCAGTGCGGCAGGCCGGCGTTGCTGTTTCCGGGCAGGCGCTGGCGTCCCAGTTGTCTCAGTGCCGGTCCGGAGCCGCCCGCGCTGCGCATGGCTTCTGGACCGCTGTTTTTCTGGAAGAACGGCTGATTGGACTTGAGCCGGGAGATACAAGCGGAGCCCTGTATGCCGCTGCGGTTGACATCGGAACGAATACGCTGCAGGTGGCCCTTATAGACGCCCTGCGCGGCCGCAAAATCGCCGTGGTGACGGACACTAATCCCCAGATTGAACTGGGTGATACGTATGAAGCGCGACTGGCCATGGTGGAGGAGGATGAGCTTAATCTTGAAATATTGCATGAAGAGATCATCCTGCGTATTGACCTTTTGATATATGAACTCTGCATTGCCCGCAGCATTGAACCCCGGCAGGTCTATGAAATACTGGTTGCCGGCGCATCCGGTATGCTGCACCTTTTTCTGATGAAAGCCCCCGGCCCGCTTGAGCAGCATGCGGATGCCCTGCATTCAGCCCCCAGACTGACTGCAGGGCAGCTTGCGATGCGTTCTTCGGCACAGGCCGCTATCGCTCTGCTGCCGGCGATCAGCTCGTATGCCGGTGCGGACATCACCGCAGCGATACTTGCCACACGTCTGCACCGCAGCGCGGAGACAGCGCTGCTGCTTGATCTGGGCAGCAGCACCAAGGCCGTGCTCTATCATGACGGAAAACTGTTTGCCTGCGTTGCCGGGTGTACGGCCGTGTTTGACGGATCCGGCGTGAGCTGTGGAATGCGGCCTGAAACAGGGGCTGTAGCCGGCGTGCGATTGAACGGCGGAGGTGAGATTGAGCTTATTGTTATCGGCGAAAGCCTGCCCCGCGGGGTGTGCGGCAGCGGTCTGTTGGAGCTTGCCGCGTGCCTGCGAGAAGCGGGTGTGATTGATCGGAACGGAAATTTTATCAACGGCAACGACGGTTCCTCAGTGTGCCTGCACAATCGCATGGCATCGGTTGGCGGTGAGCAGGTCATCGTTTTGTACAGCGATTCGGCTGAATTCTCTACAGATATTTATGTCGTTCGCAAGGAGATCCTCAGGCTGTGTGAAGCCTGCTGGCGTGTTGCCGGGATGCTCAGGCATCTTTGTGCGCAGACCGGAGCGGTTCCTGATGCCATATCCCGGGTGTTCGTCAGCGGAGCGCTTGGGGGCAGGCTGACCGGGCATGTGCTGAGTGTTCTCGGTATCGTTCCTGAGCGCCTTGCGGATCGTATCGTGTTCATCGGCAATGCCTCCAAGCAGGGTGCCCAGCTGGCATTGCTTGATAAGGGCATTGCCGATGAAGCTGAAGAGCTTGCGCGCAGGGTGGTCGTTGTTCCGGGTCCTGACAGCTCTCCGCAGGGGTCTGCCCTGTTGTAGACGCCGTACCTGCATCCAGGCCCTGGGGGCGAGTAAGAGATCCCCGTTGGCTTTATTTCTATTTTGGCATACACGTAAAAATTCAGTGTGCTTTACTGCGTCCCGCCATGGGGTGACTGCTGCGACGCGCGCAACATGCGACGCAGCACCTTGATGTGGCTGTTTTAACTTTTGTTTTTTCACGGGCATTAATCGGGGTCGTCGTCTGGGTGTTTTCCCTGCCCCTGCATCTGCGTGCATAAAAAACTTGCTTTTAGGGGTATTATAATATATATATTTAGACTTTATCAATGACGGGGGCGATTAACTCAGCGGGAGAGTGCTACCTTCACACGGTAGAAGTCACTGGTTCAAATCCAGTATCGCCCACCACCACCGAAGAATTTACTTGGAAGAATACCGCGGCTTTCAAGTATCGCAGACACGCTGAAAACAGTGCTTTCAGCCGTAGCTATTCTGAGATCATGCCGGTGCAGCCGCGCAGGGTATCAGAATAAGCATGCAACCGCGCTTTTTATTCAAAATAGTAGTTGATTTTTTATCTGAAAAATAATAAAATTTTCAGATTATGCTGGCGTAGCTCAACGGTAGAGCAGCTGATTTGTAATCAGCAGGTTGCGGGTTCGATTCCCATCGCCAGCTTATATGGCGATAAAACGTTGATTTTTTATGTGGAGAGGTACCCGAGTGGCCAAAGGGGGCAGACTGTAAATCTGCTGGCGACGCCTACGGAGGTTCGAATCCTCCCCTCTCCACCATCAGGATGAACGGCACCATGGGCGGGAGTAGCTCAGCCGGCTAGAGCATCAGCCTTCCAAGCTGAGGGTCGCGGGTTCGAATCCCGTCTCCCGCTCCAGTGTAGTGTGATGTGCCCGGCCCAAGTAGCTCAGTCGGTAGAGCGCATCCTTGGTAAGGATGAGGTTCACCGGTTCAATCCCGGTCTTGGGCTCCATTGAGAAATGCTGGGAATACCATTTTTTTATAAAAAGGGAAAAAGACTAATTACATACGTATTTTGAGGAGGATTCTCATGGCAAAGCAAAAGTTTGAGCGCACGAAACCGCACGTAAACGTAGGCACGATCGGACACGTTGACCACGGCAAGACGACGCTGACCTCTGCGCTGACGAAGTTTCA
>CAIRTM010000055.1 GCA_903881505.1 uncultured delta proteobacterium
AAAAGATAAAACAATATGTTAGATGAAATAAAAAATACCCTGCGGTTTGTTAAGTACCCTGTTCGTTGATCAGAAATTCAAATTTTTCCGACAGCCAATTAAATTTTTATTAAAAACAACAAAAAAAATAAAAAAATTTATTAAAAATATAATGGGCATGTTTTTTTATTGAATTGGAGCAGTTGGGTATTTGAACGGGTTCCAGGTAATCGCGGCATAGGCCCGGTTGCTGATGAGGCCGGCAGACTTGCGCTGCTGGCGGTCAAGGGCGATTGCGGCAGCATTTTTTTTCATCCAATCCCGTACCGCCTGTTTGACGTCAGGTTCGCCGGTGTGGCCGAGGGTTTTTTTCCCGAAATGTTTTTCAAAATTAATGATTTTCCCCCGGTAGATATTGCGGGCTATACGGTACACAGGGCTTATGGGCTGCATCCAAAGCGGGAAATTAAGGCGCACATTAAGCCGGCGGTTTTTTTCAAGGTGAAACATATGAAAGAAAGAGAATCTTTCCGAACTCTGCTGCCCTTTGTGATAGACGACCGAGTCCGGCACGCAGATGCCATGGCAATTTTTAGCATTAAGGCGGAAACCAAGATCAATATCCTCGAAATACGCGAAAAATAATTCATCGAAGAACTGACCCGGTGTAATGCTGACACTGTGAACGCATCGGCTCGAATACAGGGAGGCCGCCCCGCACGCACTATTAATTCTTCGAGGTTCAAGTATGCCGTCCCAGTGCTGCATGCTGCGAAGGACAAAGCCGGCTCCGTCCGGCAGGAGCCCGTCTCCGTCGGAGCAGATGCGATCTGTCCGGGGCAAGCACATGATGCGCGAGGAAGCGAAGTCAGCGCCGGTTTTAAGCACGCCCCTGAGCAGGTTTGAAAGCCAGTCCGGTTCAACCAGACAGTCGTTGTTCAAATTGACGATGTAGTCGCAGCCGTTTGAAAGCGCCCAGCGGATGCCGTCATTGTTGCCGCCGGCAAATCCGCGGTTGTCTGCATTTGCTATCAGCTGAACTTCGGGGAAAAGCGCTGCAAGGCGTTCTGCCTCATTGTTCAGGGAGCCGTTGTCGATAAGTACGGTTTTGAAATTCCGGTAGGTAAGAAGCCGCAGCGATTCGAGACATGCCGCAGTGTCATTAAACCCGTTCCAGTTGAGAACAATAATTACAACGAAGGGTTGCTGTGCCATGGGTTTTGTGCTCAATGTGCACGGTGCAGTTTTAGGGACCGGGGCTTCGTGTGCAGCCCTGCAGCACACGAAAGTCATATTACCTGTCTTGTTCGATGATTGCTGCCCGAAGGCGCGGGTGCTTCTTGTCGAAGGGATGAGCACGTGAAAGCGCCGGAACATGCCGCGGCCTAGCCGATGCGTAAAGTATATCGCAGTGAATTAAAAAGGGTCAAGCGTAAAAGACCTTGGCTAAAGGGCAGATATCAGGGGGAGCGAATCACTGCATTTTCCGCATATAAAAAAGCTCTGCACACCGATGGATGCAGAGCTTGCAGGGCAGATACACTCTTTCGGGCTTCAGTTAGTCGCCGTAAACCGTTGTCGTATATTTGCCGACGACACCCAGAATGCTTTCCGCATGATAGTCAACGTATTTAATGGTCTTGATATTGCCGTTTTTTGCGGCCGTCTTTATGCTGGCATCGCCCGTTGCAACAAGGCCGAGAATTGACTGGGCTTCGGCTGTGCCGACCTTGCTGTAGCTTATCGTGCCCGGTCCGGCCGCCACCCCGGTGTCAACATTTGTGTAGATAAAGCCGTTGGGCAGAAAGGACGCGCATCCGGTAAACAAAAAAAGCGCCAGCACAGCACATGCACATACTTTTTTCATGGTTCACCTCCCTGGGATACAACATGTTAATAATATTGCAGCGATTTGCTGCGTGCGTACTCGACCTTTACGGGTGTTGTCCGCGGCATGCCTACCACTTTAGAACATAGACGCCGGTATGTCAATGGGGGCGAGGCTCGTGTTCGGTCAACCGTGGGAATTGATGGAGCGGATAGTTCCATGGCTTTTCAGCCGGGGAAGTTTTTTCTAAAAGAAGGGCTCCGGTGGAGAAACCATAGCCTGTCTGAGCGGGACAATAGCGACCCGCCATGTTAGCCATGCAGTTCGAAAACCACGTAATGGGCCTCGTGCGCGCTGCTTGGATTGCGCAGGCCGTGCGGCTCGCCGGCAGCAGGGAACAAAAAGACACCGCCGGACTTTTGATGCCCCGGCGGTGTCTGGTGTGGCGTGTGAACGGTTTGTCGCGGTTAAACCGGAACGGCCTACCCTTCATCCATCATTTTTTTCAACTCTTTGCACAGGTCGAGCGTAACGACCGTAAGGCCCTTGTCCTGCGCGTAGGACTCCGTGCCCTCGATGGCGCCCTGCCGCACACCGCCGGGGACCTTCATCATCTGTGCCTTTGCGGCTTCTTCCCATTCCATGGTGAAGGTTGCCGAGATTTCCTGGGTTACGGCTTTGTTTGTCGTGAACAGCCAGATAACCAGCAGGAGGCTTGCAATACCCTTGAGGGCAAAGGCGGCGCCGGGTGCGACAGAGTCAAAAAGCACGCCGCCCACCCCGAGGAAAACAAAGATGCCGATGGGCTGCATGGTGCCCAGACCGCCCATGACCGCTCCGAGCAGCGTTATGGGAGAAGCATCCATGGCAAGGGTGTTGGCCCCGGCAATGGATCCGGCCATGCCGATGCCGGCAAAAATCGAGGCTACGAAGCACAGCCAGTGAAAGGGGTGCGGGGCAACTGCTATGAGCAGCATGCTGACGGCTGCGCAGATGACGCTGAATATGACGACCGGCATGCGGCCCTTTTTGTCGAGCATGACGCCGAGGACCGGGAATGCGATCATCGATATCACGCCCATGACCATCATCGGTATTGTGGCCATCAGGGTTGCTTTGGCGGAATCATAGCCATGTTCCGGGCCTACAAGCACGCCCCAGGCGACCAGATAGGTGGCCAGCACAACGATGTCGCCGCGGGTGACAAGCGCTGTCCAGTAGGCGGCTTTCATGGCCTTGCTTTCCTTCAGGATAGGGAAGACATCCTTGAGGCCCTGCTTTTCCTTGGGCTTTTCAGGCATGCGGTCTTTCATGAAAGCCGCTGTCATTACGGCGCCCAGGGCCGCCAGTATCAGGCAGGTGTCAAACCCTGCCAGCACGCCGCCTTTTTTCATGATAGCGCCGAACATGCCGAACATGATAAGCGAGGCAAGTCCTGAAACCATGCCGTTCAGGCCCATGCCCTTGCCGCGGTCGTTTTGCGAGGTATAGTCGCCGGCCATGGTGATGAGCTGTGGGTAGCCCAGAATCAGGCCGATGCCGACCATGAAGCGTGCCACGTACGCGACGAGCAGTCCAGGAGCGAACGAGGTAAATTCGGCAGCTTTTGCAGGCGCAAAGCTCAGCCAGGCGCAGATCGTGGCAGCGCTGTCCGGGTCTATCCCTATCCGGATGGCAATGTCGTTGGATGTTTTAAAAATGTAGTAGGAAATAAACAGAACGATACAGCTGGCCAGTACCAGTATTTTACGGCCGGTTTTGTCGGACAAGGAACCGATATAGGCGACAAAAAGCAGGGTCGCGATCTGGCTCATGTTCTGCATGAAGCTGATAATGGTTCCGGCGAAGTCCTGATTTATCTTAATTATATCCTTCAGGAAGGCCGGCTGAAGGACCGCGGTAACGCTTAAAAATATGCCCAGGATGAAGGTATTGAAATACATGAAGAAATAATTGGTTTTTGTCAGGCCTGACAAAACGGTAATGCCCGCGAATTTTTTCACTTTCGCCGTGGTTTCTTCCTGGGTCATCGAATTTTTTCCTCCGAATGGTTCTTATGGTGTGTAAAGCCGATAGTTCGCATGCTAATTGATAAGCCACTATAGCATTGGCGCCGATGTTTTTCAATTGAAAACGGTCGTAACTAATGAGACTGCTCAGGGATACGCCAGGTTGACACAGGGGCGTCCCGCGTCTATACTTGGCCTCTGTCTTGTGCCGGCCAGGACATGGTGCGGATCGCAAACCCAACCTGAAAGGAAGCGGCTCTCATGGAAAAACAGCTTGTCATCAGCACGGTGCGCAGTATCCTATCCATACAAAAGGATCTTATCGGCATCAGGACATGGAGGCAGCCCCCGGAGAACATCCCGCGCTACGGGGGAAGCGCGTTTCCGGGGATGTGCACCCAGATCGGCGAGGTGCTCGCCAGCGGCGAGACCTTTTACACCGATCGTGATCAGTGCTTCTGTTCCGGCGGCATGGTGTCGACCGGCGCGGCCCCGCCGCTGTCGGCTGAGGAGCGCCATGAGGTGCTGGAAGCCCATTTTGCTATAAGCAAAGCATATCGGGATGTGCCGACCGCGCTGCGCTATGAAGAGGCGCTGGATGGGCTGTTTGAAAGATACCCGCAGCACTGCGCAGGGATTCAGGTAGGCCCGCTGGGCAGCGTTGACGATGCCGAGCTGGCGATCGTGTTTTGCACCCCAGCGGCTGCCGACATCCTCAGCCGCACCTACTGTTACGTAAGCGGAGAGCCCGTGCAGGGTTTTGGCGGTAACGGCGGATGCCCGTTCCTGATACGCTTCCCCCTGGTTACCGGCAAACCGTTTTTCAGCTACAGCGATGTGGCCTGGCGCAAGTATATCGGCCTTGCCGAATCGGAATTGACCGTAACCTTTCCGTATGAAACGCTTGTCTGGGTGGCAGAAGCCCTGCCGGAAGTGGCAGAAGCCTACCGGCGCTACGGCGAACCGCAGGAATAGCATTCAAGACATTGACAGAGAGCTCTTGCCTTCCAGGTCTGTATTTTTAACAGACGGAATTGTAGGGCACATGGGGTCCCGGCAGACTGGGGGGATCCGGTTTGCCGCCGAACACAAATCAATTCACGGGAGGAGAAAGCCATGGCGATTAATAAAATAAGTGTTGCAGTATGCTGCCTGTTGCTTTTAATGTTCCCGGCCGGAGTCTTTGCCGGTGATTTTGACTGGATGGGCGCCCTGAACACGCAAGCCAAGGACGACCCGACGCAATACCGCTCAAGCCTGTCAGAGCGTTTTAACATGGATTCGTCCCGGGTCAAGGGCGTGCTGGATGCTGTCGGAGCGCCGGCCGATGCCTATATGGTTATGCGCATGGCTGAGCTGTCGGGCCGGCCGACGGATTTCGTCTTGAAGCGCTACAGGGACGATAAGAAGAAGGGCTGGGGCGCGCTTGCGAAGGATCTGGGAATCAAGCCCGGATCGCGTGAATTCCACGCGTTAAAGCAGGGCCATGATCTTTATCGCAGCAAAAAAAAGGATCAAGACAGGGATGTGTATGATATTTTTGATACCGATAAGGCAAAAGCCGGAGGCAAGGGGAAAAATCAGCAGGGTGGCCCCGGCAGGGGGAAAAAATAGGACAGTGACGGGCGCATGCTAAAAAAATCAGCCCCTTTGTCATATCGGCAAGGGGGCTGGTGTTTTTCTGGAGCCGGCAGACGGATTTGAACCGTCGACCTGCTGATTACGAATCAGCTGCTCTACCACTGAGCTACGCCGGCATTGTAATGTGTCTGTTAGAGGTAGGAAAAAAATGAGCGCCTGATGAAATCGTAGTTGCGCTTGACCGCGTCTTCTCCTTCAACAACTTCATTATGGCCGGGCAGCACCAGCACTGTCGGAAGAGCTGAGATGCGCTCAATGCTTTTTTTAAGCAGAGCGCTGTTGCCGCCCGGAAAGTCGGTGCGCCCTATGCTGCTGCTGAACACAACATCGCCGGTTACCATCACCTGCTTTTCAGGCCAGTACAGGCAGATCGAACCCGGCGAATGACCCGGGGCGTGGATGATCTGCAGGGTTAATCCGGCTGCATGCAGCTCGCCTTCGGCGCAGAATGAGCTTGCCTTGAAAGCGGGCTGGGTAAGGCCGAACATGCGGAAAAAGTCCCGCCCGACGTCGTTTAAAAAGGCGTCTTCATCTGCATGCCATGTGGCCGGTATTTTTTTGCCGGTAAACAAGGACACGCCGTCGGCGTGATCCGGGTGGCAGTGGGTGCAGACGACCAGCTTAATGTCATCCGGATTCAATCCGTCTTTTTTTAAGGACTCAATCGTATCCGGCACATAGCGATTCAGGCCGGGATCGATCAGGATGAGCCCGTCCGGGCCCTGCAGCACATAGGTGTTGCAGTTGTTTTCCATCATGTTGGTCCACGGGTAGGCGTAGACACCATCAAGCAGCTTCATGAATATTCTCCATGACGGTAGTGTTTTTACGTCTGACACTCTACCCGATTGACGCTGAAAGTGCAACACCAAAAGTGGTGACGCCCCGTGCGGATCGGGCAGGCAGGTTGAGGGAAGCGCAGAAAAAACAGCAGTATTTAGAAGAGTTATGCGGGACTGACGGCTTGACATCACAAACTGATTGACGGATAATGCCGCCTGTTACGACCCTTCAATTTCTGCTGCGCAATCAGTGCCGGTGTGGTGGAATTGGTAGACGCAGGGGACTCAAAATCCCCCGGGCCTCGCGCCCTTGTGAGTTCGAGTCTCACCACCGGCACCAGACAAATCAAGGAGTTACCCGCTCTGGGTAACTCCTTTTTGCTGTCTGGAATTGTGCCCTGCACACACCGTGCGCCGAGAGCACTTTTGACACACAATCACCCCTTTTTATAACCTGCTCATCTCAAAGCACGTCCCTGTCGGCTGCCTGCTGCATGCGGTTTCCCCAGAGGCGGGCCAGTTGGCCTCTGATCACCTTTCCGGCAGGGTTGCGGGGAATTTCTGACACCGGTAGTATCAGCTTCGGGCATTTGAATCCGGCCAGATGCTGTCTACAATGAACCAGAATTTCCTCAACGGTTGTACCCTTCACCACAACGGCCGCAGAGACCGCTTCCCCCCACAGTTCGTCGGGCACGCCGAACACGGCACAGTCGGCGATGCCGGGATGCAGCAGCAGGGTGTTTTCAATTTCGGGCGGATACACATTGATGCCGCCGGTGATGATGATGTCTTTTTTGCGCCCAACAAGGCAAAGAAAACCTTCTCCGTCCATATAGCCCATATCGCCGGTATGCAGGCGGCCGCCCGCAAGTACCGCACGCGTTGCCTCTTCATCGCGGAAATAGCCCTGCATGACATTGCGGCCCCGGCAGGTGATCTCACCAGTTGAACCGGCGGGCAGCGCACGCCCCTTCTCATCGACAATGGTGATCCTCACGCCCGGCATGGGTCTGCCGACGCTGGCTGGCTTGCGGGAAAAATCATCCGGGCCCAGTACGCTGATGCCGGGACCAGCCTCGGTCTGGCCGTAGATATCATACAGACCGGCCGCAGGAAACATCTCCCGCAGGGCCTGACGCTCGGCCGGGCTCATGTTTGATGCCCCGGTGATGACCCGCGATATCGTCCGGCCGGCGCGTCTAAGCCCGGGAGATGAGCGCAGAAGCATGCGGTACATGGTGGGAGTCTGGGTGATGGATGTTATTTTTTCACGCTGGATAATTTCAAAGCAGGCATCCGGGCTGAAGCGCTTCATCAGGAAACAGGCCGTGGCGCTGCGCACGTAGGTAAAAAGACGTGAAAAAGTAGATATATGAAAGAGTGCGGTTGTGGCCAGTTCGCGCTGGCCCGCTGCAAAACCGCAGGCAGCGCAGTAATTGGCGCTGTTTGCGAGAAGATTGCCATGGTTGAGCAAAACTCCCCGCGGGCTGTCGCTGGTTCCGGCAGTATATATAATACAGGCCGGGTCGGACATGCGCGGGGGCGCCGGAAGCCCCGCGGCTGCCTGCAGCTTTCTGCAATCGACCTCTATGTCCAGCGTGTGCACCTCCGGGCCGTCTGGCACGTTTCCCTGCGGCTCCCCGTCATAGAGCAGATATGCTGCTCCCGCATGGCCTATCTGGAGCTTTAGTTCAGCGGGGGTGAGACGCCAGTTAAGCGGCACGCACACAGCCCCCAGGCGCAGCAGCGCGAAGACCGCAGGTACAAACGGCAGCCCGTTGCGGCACGCAAGGGCCGCGCGCATGCCGGGCCGGATTCCTTTCTGATACAGGTGTGCGGCAAGCGCCAGCGCGTCAGCGTGCAGCTGCGCATACGTGCGGCGGCCGCTTTCAGTGATAAAAGCCTCAGCGCGCGGATACTGACGTGCGGTTCTGGCAAGCAGGGCGAAAAGATGCATGGTGTTTTCAGCCCGTGTTATGCATATGACTGAGCTATTGTTTCATATTCAAGGGCTTCTGACTGCCTGCCGCGCTTGCGGCATCCGGCGGCATAAATCCGGCATTTGCGCTGCAGCTCAGTTGCCGCTGCCGCGCGCTGGACGACGTTGAGTGTGGCGCTGTCAAGCGACTTGCGGATTGCCCGGATGCGCAGCCGGTCAAGCGCGGGCACGCATCGTGACTGCTGGTCGGGATGGCCCCCGTATTTGATAATCAGTTCTTCATCGATCAGGTGAATCGGGTAATGCGGCGCGATGCGCAGCCACAGGTCATAGTCTTCGCATGCAGGCATGCTTTCATCAAACAGGCCCACGTGCTCGAAAACCCTGCGATGGATCATCACCGATGAGGGGCTCACAATGCACAGCGGCAGGCAGTATTCATAGATCCAGCCTGAGCGCATGCGGTGTTTGGCCCGGGCATTGACGCGCACGCCGCTGCGTATCCACACCTCGCGGGTCTGGCTGACCGCGGCATCAGCATGGGCGGCATGATATTCGAGCTGGCGTTCAAGCTTGCGCGGCAGCCAGCGGTCATCGGAATCAAGAAATGCTATAAAATCCGCGTGCGCTGCCGCAATCCCGCAATTGCGGGCTGCCGAGGGGCCGGCGTGCTCGATGCGCAAACAGGCGATGCGGCTGCCATAGGCACGCAGGATCTCCTGGGTTGTGTCGGTGGAACCGTCGTCAACCACGATCAGTTCAAAGGCCTGCCGGGTCTGGCTGAGTACGGAATCAATCGCACCCGCAACAAGTGCTGCGCGGTTGCGGGTCGGGATAATGATGCTGACAAGGGGGCGGGACATATTTTTTAAAAAAATGAATTTCAGGGGGAACAAAATCTAACAGTCTGCGACTAAGGTGTCAATTACTAACTTTTCTGCGGAGGGATTGCCCTATGAAACACACGCGTACCTGTGTCAAAACTCTCGCCGTCATGCTGTTGCTGCTGTTTGTTGCCGGGCCGGTCCTGGCAGAGCCCCCGGCGGCGCCATCACCGGCAGCACCTCCCCCGGCAGTACAAAAGCCGGCAGCCGGGGCGCAGCTGCAGGGCACGGTCAATATCAATACGGCTGACGCCGCACAGCTCACGCTGCTGCCGGGAATCGGGCCCAAGATGGCCGAAAGCATCATTGCCTACCGCAGCAGCGTCGGGACCTTTAACTCGATTGAAGATCTGGTAAATGTAAAGGGTATCGGACCGAAGTCCCTTGAAAAAATGCGGCCCTATCTGAGTATTAAGGGCGAAACCACATTGAAAAAGGGCTGAGGCCGAGAGTCAGCGCCTGCGGGCCCGCGGCTGTCCGGCCGCGGGCTTTTTTTGCATATTCACGGAAATTCTGCGTAATTGAAGCGGAGAGGTCAAGCTGCTGCTTTTCTTCCCTATCCGTTGTTAGCATCAGATGCGCGGTTGGCCTGCCTGCGCTGCTCGATTTCCGCTGTCCGGAGCGTATCCTTGTACAGGGCAAAGCGGTTGGCCTGCTCAACTGAAAGTTGAGAATCCGAATTCCCCTCCCATCGACGGCACATATACAGGGGTTCATAGATGCGGCCTATGCGGTAGTCGCGCGAAATGCGCAGGGCAGCCGCGTAATCCTCGCCGTAGCTGACATCCGGGAACGGGTACAGCCGCAGCAGCTCGGTTGCAAACGCGCGCGGCGCGCCGATTCCCTGCACGCGCAGCAGATTGTTGCGCCCGTTTTCAGGAGTCCATTCGCGATGGTCGACAATGCCGGGCGGAATCTCTTCGAGCGCTAAATTGACCAGGCGGTAGCTGCCGACCGCCATGCCGCAGCCCTGCTGCAGCATGGCGATCATGCGGGCGAGCGTGTCTTCACCCTCGTAGAGGTCGTCGGAGTCGAGCTGGCAGACAAAGCGGCCGCAGTGCTCTGACTGGACGGCCGCGTTCCAGCATCCGCCGATGCCCAGTCCCGTGACTTCAGGCACGATATGCACAAGGCGCCGCTCGCGTCCGGCGCGCTGCCGTATGATTTCTGATGTCCCGTCGGTGGAATGGTTGTCAACCGCCAGCACGTTAAAGGCAAACGGGGCTGTCTGCCCGAGCGCGCTTTCGATCGCATCGCCGATCGTGCCGCAGCGGTTGCGCACCGGGATGACAATGCTGGCCTCGACCGGCCAGCCATGGGTTCGCGCCGCAAAGCTGCGCGCGGGAGCCCGGCACAGCGCACCGATGCGCTCCAGGTGCGCGGTTGCGATGGCCTCCATTTCCCGCTGGCAGTGCCGGTTGGCAGGGTCAACATAGGCGAAATGGGCCTGCCCCTGGCCCCCGCCAGCCACGCAGCCGACGGGCCCGTCCAGATGCAGTATGGGCCCGGAGCAGGAGGCTTTCAGGCGCAGTTCATACAGGCCTGCACAGGAACTCGGGCTCAAGGGGCTCTCGCGCAGGGCCTGCTCAACGTTGCTGCGGCGGTAGAGCTGCAGCGGTCCGAAGAAAAAATCGTCGCGGATGCTGCCGGTCTGGCAGGGGATGAGCGGACGGATCCGGTCGCGGCTGCCTTCAAAAAAATCGAAGTACAGCATGGCGGCGTCCGGGCGCGCGGCAGCTTTGTTCACCAGCGCCTCCAGTTCGGCTTCCTCCAGCTCAAGCCGGGGCTCGGTTACGATCAGCAGCAGCGGCGCCGGGCTGCGCGCGAGCGCTTCTGCCAGTTCCGGGCCCCCGGGCGGAAGCGCGCCTCGCAGAACCGCAACGCACGGATCGCACGGGCCGCAGGCCTCAGGCTGCATCAGCAGGACGGATTCGACGAGCGGGCTGCCGGCAAGCCGGGCGCACAGGGCTGCGGCCAGCCCGTCAGTGGAAAGAACAAGGGCGCTGAGCGGTTTCATAGCTGCGCTGCGCTGGCCTCCATTCGGGAAACGTTGTGGTAGTGTATAGATGTAAGTCCGGGCATTGTCAACCGCTGTTTTCGACAACTCTCGACCTTCCGGCGCTTGTGTTTGCAAGGTATAAAAATTTATTCTTTTGGCCGGATTTCATGATATATTTTTGACAGGGGCCAGCGATGACAGGAGAATACCGGATGAACGATTTAACCCATTTTGACGAATCGGGCCGCTCGCGCATGGTAGATGTGAGTGATAAGAGCCCGACCTTGCGCGAGGCAACCGCCACGGGAACCGTATCCATGCAGCCGGAAACCTTTGAACGCATCATGGGCGGCCGTATAGAGAAGGGCGACGTCCTGGCGGTGGCGCAGGTGGCCGGCATCATGGCAGCCAAGAAAACAGGGTCTATTATACCGATGTGCCACCCGCTCAACCTGACATCGGTGGCCATGCGGTTTTTCCCGCGGCATGGCCAACATCAGATTGAAGTGCAGGCCACGGCCAAAATCATCGACCGCACCGGCGTTGAGATGGAAGCGTTGATGGCCGTGACAGCCGCATGCCTGACGGTGTACGACATGTGCAAGGCGATTGACAGGTCCATGAGCATTTCCGATATCCGCCTTTTGAAAAAAAGCGGCGGCAAAAGCGGCACGTATGTATATGCGGGCTAGACCGCATGAAAAAGAGGCTTTAAAAACGTATTTTATTTTGTTTGCGCTTATGATAAAATGCCCTGTTTAAGCTGGAAACTTTTTGGCACGGAGGATAGATACCCGTGAATAAATCGCAGCTGGATTTTTTTAAAAAGCTTCTTGAACAGCGCAGGGCGGCGCTTGAAAGCGGCGCGGCCGACACGGTTGTGGAAATGACCGACGATGATGAAACATTTCCCGATCCCAATGACCGCGCCACCCTTGAGTCGGATCGCAATTTCACGCTGCGCATCCGCGACCGCGAGCGCAAGCTGATCTCAAAAATCGACAAGGCCATGCAGCGCATTGAAGACGGTTCGTTCGGCGTCTGCGAGGAATGCGGATGCGAAATCAGCACCCGGCGGCTCGAAGCGCGCCCGGTAACCACGCTGTGCATTGAGTGCAAGGAAGAGCAGGAGCGCAAGGAAAAGGCCCGGCAGACATAGCGGGCCGGTCCGGGCGGGCCTTCGGCAGCACCCTGCCGGAACCGCCGGATGTGTAACCGTGATACCGCAGACCCTGCCGGGGCGCTCAGCATGAAAAAAGTTTATTTTCTCTTCTGTATCCATAACCATCAGCCCGTCGGCAATTTCAGCCATCTCTTCCAGGAAGCCTTCTCCAAAGCCTATATCCCGCTGCTTGAGCACCTTGAGCGCCATCCGGGCGTCAGGGTATGCCTGCACTATTCCGGCACCCTGCTTGAATGGATGGCGGCGCGCGCCCCGGAGCTGCTGGAACGGCTGCGCCTGCTGATTGAGCGCAATCAGGTCGAGCTTTTGAGCGGAGGGTTCTACGAGCCGATTTTCATGGCGCTGCGCGACTGCGACATCTCCGGCCAGATCGCCATGATGAATGCGTTTCTCGAAAAGCACCTGGGCTGCAGCCCGCGCGGAATCTGGCTGGCCGAGCGCGTCTGGGACCCGGTGCTGCCGCGCCAGATCGCCGGGGCCGGGCTTTCCTATACCCTGCTCGACAGCACGCACCTGTTGCATGCCGGCATAGCCCCCGAGCAGATTCACGGTTACTACATGACCGAGCGCCAGGGCAGCCCTTTGGCCGTGTTCCCCATAAACCGACAGATGCGCTACAGCATACCCTTCAAGCCTCCCGGCGAAACACTGGCCTATCTGCGCTACATGGCCGGCGCCGAGCAGCCCATCGCCGTTACCTACGGTGATGACGGGGAAAAGTTCGGCCTGTGGCCCGGCACGGACAAATCGGTCTACCAGGACGGCTGGCTTGAGCAGTTTTTCACGGCCCTGGAAGACAACAGCGATATGATCCAGATGACCACGTTCAGCGAGTACCTGGCCGCTGCCCCTGCAACGGGCACCATTTATCTGCCGAGCCTGTCCTATGACGAGCTGATGGAGTGGGCCCTGCC
>CAIRTM010000056.1 GCA_903881505.1 uncultured delta proteobacterium
CGTCGTTTGTCGATAAAATCATCCATGTCGATCAATCCCCCATCGGCCGCACGCCGCGCTCCAACCCGGCCACGTTCACCGGCATTTTCAACCATATACGCGATATCTTCGCGCAGCTGCCCGAGGCGAAACTGCGCGGCTACAAGCCGGGCCGCTTCAGCTTCAATGTCAGGGGCGGTCGCTGCGAGGCCTGCCAGGGCGACGGCGCGCTCAGGATCGAGATGCATTTTCTGCCCGACATGTATGTGACCTGCGACGTGTGCGGCGGCCGGCGCTATAACCGCGAAACGCTTGAAGTGCGCTTCCGCGGAAAAAATATCGCCGATGTGCTGGACATGACCGCGGGCGAGGCGCTCGGTTTTTTTGAAAATGTTCCCGCGCTTCACGGCCGGCTGCAGGTGCTCTGCGATGTGGGGCTTGACTACATCGCGCTCGGCCAGCCGGCTACAACGCTTTCAGGCGGCGAGGCTCAGCGCATCAAGCTTTCGCGCGAGCTCGCCCAGAAGGGCAGGGGCCATACGCTCTACATTCTGGATGAGCCCACCACGGGCCTGCACTTTGCCGATGTGGCCCGGCTGCTGGAGGTTTTGAACAGCCTGGTCGACCGCGGCAGCAGCGTGCTGGTCATCGAACACAACATGGATGTGATTAAAACCGCTGATTACGTAATCGATCTCGGCCCCGAGGGCGGCGAGGCCGGGGGCTGCGTTGTCGCCGCGGGAACGCCTGAAGACATCGCGCGCAGTGAGGGCTCGATCACCGGAGGGTTTTTAAAACGATACCTCTGAGTCCCGATCCGTGCAGCCGGCCAGCAGGGTGCCGCTTCGTCATGCCGGGGGTTTCGAGCGGATGACCAGGGTGACCTCGTTGCCCTTGTCGTTGAAGATCACCTCGTCGACGGCGTATTTGATCAGGATCAGGCCGCGGCCGATGTGGTCTGAGGCGGCGTCGGCCTCGCGGGAGGCAAGAAATGCGCGCACGCTTTCAACGTCAAAGCCGGGCCCTTCATCAATGACGCTCACACGGGTTTCATCGTTTTCGCACTGATAGCGTATGGTGATGGTGCGGTCGGCGTAGCGCGCGGTGCGCAGCCGCTGGGTGCTTTCACTATCAACCGATTCCCGTGCCCCGCCGTCGGGATTTTCCAGAAAATAGTTCACCGGCAGTTCGAGGCTGCCGTGTTCCACCGCGTTGGTGATGACTTCGTTGAAGGCCAGCGCGACCGTGCTGATGCGGTGCCCGTCGATAAAGCCCATTTCGCCCAGGTGCGTCGCGAGATAGAGCGACATTTTGTCCGGCTCGACGGAACCGGTCTTAAACACGAACTCCATGCTGCCCTTTTTCAGGAATGGGATGATGGGCCCCAGCTCTTTTTTGCTTTTGGACGCATGCAGCACGAGGCGCATGCTTCTCAGGACGTCCTTGAGGCTGAACGGTTTCTTGATAAAGCCGATCGCGCCCAGCCTGAGGGCCTCGAGCGTGTTTTCGCGGGTGCGATAGCCGCTGATCATCATGACGGGCAGGCCGGGGCTGATGTCGCGCACGGCGGCCAGAAATTCAAGCCCGTTCATCCTGGGCATTACGAAATCAAGCAGCACCATGTCATAGGTGTTGCCCTTGCGCACCCGCTCCAGGGCTTCCAGCCCATCGTCGGCGGTTTCGCACAGATAGCCTTCGTCGTCGAGAAAATTATATAAGAGAAGGGAGATATACTTGTCGTCATCGACGATAAGGATTTTTTCTTTCATGCGACAGGCGGCCTCTCACATGCGTGGGCAAATTAAAAATTGACAGACCATGGCAAACGCTATATAAAAAACAGATACTTTTATAGCACAGTATTTTCCCCCTGAAAATGATTAATTGACACAAAAAACAAGTATTGCCATGACAAAAAACCTGCGTATTATTGTCGATGCCATGGGCGGCGACCATGCTCCGCATGCAACGGTCGAGGGCGCCGTGACGGCCTGCCGGGATTTCGGGGCCGACGTGGTGCTGGTCGGGCATGAGGGCGTCATCACCCGAGAGCTCGAACGGCATGACACGCAGGGGCTGCATCTCAGCCTGAAGCACGCCCCGGAAGTCGTCAGCATGGGCGACAATCCCCTTGATGTCGTCAGAAAAAAGAAAGACTCTTCGATCAGCGTGGGTATGCGGCTGCTGGCCGATGGTCAGGGCGAGGCCTTTGTGAGCGCAGGCAACTCGGGTGCGATGGTGTCGGCTGCGCTGTTTATCGTCAAGCGCATGCCGGGCATTGACCGCCCGGCCATCGGCACGTTTCTGCCCAGCCTTACCGGCCAGGCGCTGGTGGTTGATGCCGGAGCCAACAATCTGTGCAAGCCGCACAACATCACACAGTTTGCCCTGATGGGTGCCGTGTATTACCGGGCGCTGATGAAATGCCAGACCCCCCGGGTCGGAATTCTGAGTAACGGCGAGGAGGAATCAAAGGGAACCGACGTGCTCAAACAGGCCCATGCCCATCTGAAGAAAAGCAGCCTGAATTATGTCGGATTTGTCGAAGGCAAGGACCTGTTTCGCGGCAATGTCGATGTCGTGGCCTGCGACGGATTCACCGGTAATATCGTTTTAAAAACAGCCGAAGGCGTTGCCGAAAGCATGGGTGCGGCCATCAAGCAGGAGCTCAGGCGCGGGCTTTCATCGAAGATCGGCTACGTGTTTTCCCGCAGCGCGTTCGGGCGTCTGAAAAAACGCTTCGACTACGCCGAATACGGCGGCGCCCCGCTGCTGGGAGTCAACGCCCCGGTGCTGATCGCGCACGGCCGATCGAATGCCTACGCGGTCAGGAACATGATACGCGCTGCCCTTGAGTTCAGCCGCCAGCAGGTTGTCGAGCATATTTTAAACGACCCCGACATACACCGCGACATCGAAACCGTGGGCCGCAGGCCCAGCCTGATCGACCGCATTATCCACCGGTAGGACGCTGTCATATCGTTTCGGTCCCGGTACGGATTTTGACGCGGCCGCCTTCTGGTGTGCCCCCCCCCTTCAGTAATCGTAAAAAGACGCCTTTCGTTATGGATGCTGGAGCGCTGCCGGTAACGCTTCCCTGCATACCCCTGTTCAGGGACTGTATCGCGGCCGTCTGCGCCCCTCGCGCCCAGTCCGGTTCTTTGCAGTTCGAACCCCGATGCTTTATTGCATGCTGCGCGTACGGCAGATGACTCCATGTACAGCTTCATATCAAGCGCAGCAGCCGTTTTTTTCAGATGCGGCCTGGGCCGCTTGCAGCTGGACAGCCTGTATTTTTATGTTAGTATTTTGGTATTGACCATTTTTTCATTTTTTATTATTTTAAATGTTGAATGAATATGCTGTTCCGGTATTTGTTTGTATATGTTTCGAAAATAGGCACTATTTTTTAAATAAGTAAAAACTAAAATTTCTTTTTTAGCGAAAAAAAGACAGGTATGAAAATAAATATCGGTAAAAAAATCCTGGGCAGTTTTTCCGTGATGGCAATCATGGTTGTGATTGCCGCGTGCGTGGGTATGATCCTGGTCACCCGTGTCAGCCGTATCGCCAACCCGCTGCTTGAGGAAAAGATGCCCTTGAAAGCTGTGTCCATGGAAGCCCTGCTCGTTGCTGAAAAAAGCCAGAGCGCCTGCAGGAAGTATCTATTGTCCAGCAGCAACCTGGATAAGGCTGAGCAGGACATCCGCGCCGCCATTGCAGGGTTCGGCATGTGCAGCGCCATGCTTGCCCTGGGAACGGAAAGCGCCGCCTTTCAGCAGAGCACCGCAGGGGAGTTCTACCGGCGGATGGGCATTTCCCTTAGATTGCCTGAGCCCGGCTCTGAAGTACGGAAAATCGGCGAACACCTGCAGGCGCTCAAGGCTGATCTGGAGCTGAAATCAGATGAACTCATCAACGCGCACCGTCAAAGGACCCAGTACCGCTTTGTCCATAACGGCATCCCCTATGATGTTCCCGGGTTCCTCTATGCGGCAATCGTGAAACAGCGCGATGTCCTCAAGCAGCTTGAGGGTTTTGTTGATTTCGATGTCGAAGTTTCCGCTGATGACCTTGATCCGGCCAAAACCCTGTTCGGGTCATGGCAGCCCGGCTTTAAGAGTCAGGATGTCGATCTCAACGGTTCCCTTGAGGGGGTGGCGATGCATTATGGGCGTTTTTTCAGCACTGCGCGCCAGCTCATCGCGGCCGCTCCGGCTGAGCGCAGGCAACTGTATGATACGGTCGTGCGTATCATGAACCAGATAGACTATGAGGTCCTGCATCCCATACTGCACAGCGAGAAACGCATCGCCGAGACAGAGGCGCAGGAACAGGCTGCCATGCAGGGCGTGGTGGAGACGTTTGAAAAAATTTCCGCCCAGCTGCAGAAGCTCAACAGTCTCTCGGACGAGGATGTCGCCCTCGGCCTGCAAAAAGCGCGTCAGGATTTTCACGGCATATTGATGTACTGCGGCGTTATTCAGACCAGCATGCTGGTGCTGAGCCTGGGATTTGTCGTTGTGCTGGGCTTTTTTCTGTCGCGTTCGCTCATACGTCCCCTGAAAAAGGCGATCGGGGAGATGAGCGGTCTTTCCGCTCAGGTGCACACGGTGTCGCAGCAGTCTGCCGTATCGAGCCGCGATCTGGCGCAGGGCGCGTCAGAGCAGGCCGCCTCACTGGAGGAAACATCCTCTTCGCTGCAGGAAATGGCGGCCATTACCGCGGAAAACGCCCAAAAATCCCGCGCGGCCGACAGGCTTATCGCCGAGTCAGGGCAGGTTTCACAGGAGGCGCATGCGGCCATGGCTGAGCTTGTCCGCTCCATGGATCAGATCAGGAAAGCAAGCGATGAAACGTTTAAAATTACCCGGACGATCGACGAGATCGCATTTCAGACCAACCTGCTGGCCCTGAACGCGGCGGTCGAAGCGGCGCGTGCGGGAGAGACGGGCAGGGGCTTTGCCGTTGTCGCCGATGAGGTGCGCAACCTCGCCGTGCGCGCGGCCGATGCCGTGCGCCAGACAACGGCGATGATCGAGGAAACCGCCAAAAGCGTGCGGGCCGGGGCAGACACGGCGCAGAAGACCAGCGAGGCCTTCTCGAAGATGGCCGGTCTGGCGCAGCGGGTGGGTGAACTGGTCAATGAGATAAGTGCCGCCACCGGGCAGCAGTCGGCCGGCATCGAGCAGATCAACCGTGCGGTTGCAGAGATGAACAGGGGGGTGCAGATGAACGCGGCGACCTCGGAGGAGTCGGCCTCTGCAGCGCAGAGCCTGACTTCGCTCGCGCAGACCATGCGCAGCCTGGTGTCGGGCCTTGTGTCGCTTGCCGAGGGCGGCGGCTCAGCGGAGCAGGCGGGTCCTGCCGCGCTTGAGGGTCCGTTTCGTGACCGCAGGCAGCTCGGCAGCGGGCCTTCAAACTCCTGAACGTCCTGCAGTCCTGCGGGGTGCATCAAAAAGCGAAGATTTTACTGGCCGTATATGCTACAAACACACGCAGAGGCGCCGGATGCAGATATCATGGCGCCAGCAGTACGGCTTTCTCTGAGCGTCATTTCACACCACGCAAACTGACAGGAGGTGCGCCATGAAGGACATGCATGAAGTGTTCACGATGTTCAAGAACGAGTTCCCTTCCATTAACGATGCCCACGAGGCGCTGGGCAGGGAGATCCACGATAAGGGCGGCCCGCTGCCGGAGAAATGCCGCTGGCTCATCAAGGTGGCTGTTTCGGCGGCGAGCAATCACGGCCGCGCCCTTGAAACCCATATCGCCCGGGCGCGGCAGGCCGGGGCCACGGACGGCGAGATCATGCACGCGCTGCTGCTGATCGTGCAGACCACGGGCTTTCCGACGTTCATGGAGGCCTATTCGGTTTTCAAGAAAAAGATCTGACGTTCCGGCAGGGCATCACCCGCGCGTATGGTGCTCCCGGAGATGCCGGTGGCCGGTATATTTTTTCTGATTTCAATAGCCCGCCGGTGCCGCTTCATGGTATAAGCTACGGTCATGAAAGTACTGCTCCTTGCGGTTTCCACGCCTGACCTGATCATGCCCACGCTGCCGCTGGGTGCGGTCAGCGTGGCAACGGCCGCGCGGGCCGTGGGCCATGATGTGCGGCTGCTTGAACTGCCCGAGGGCGGTGACCCTGCGGCCGCAGTCGCCGGTGCGATCGCTGATTGCGCCCCTGACGCGATCGGCCTTGCGGTGCGCAACATCGACGACCAGACGATGGAGGGCACGCGCTTTCTGCTCGATCCCCTCAAAATAATCGCCTGCACCTGCCGCGCGCATTCGAAAGCCCCGCTTATCCTTGGCGGCGCCGGCTACAGCATGTATCCTGAGCGCCTGCTTGAATGGCTTGAGGCCGATATCGGCATCAAGGGCGACGGCGAGGCGGCGCTGCCCGCGGTGCTCGACCACCTGGGCATGGGCGTCGACGTGTCGATGCTCAAGGGCGTCTACGTCAGGGGGCGATCGCCCGTCAAAGCGATGTGCGCCGTTCCCGACATGCGCCGCCTGGTTCAGCCCGATCCTGACCTGTGGCCATGTGCGGAGCAGGAACGCGCCGGGCTGTGGCTGCCGTTTCAAACGCGGCGCGGCTGCGCGCTTGACTGCAGCTACTGTTCCACCGCGAGCATCGAGGGCACCACGCTGCGCAGCCGTGACCCTAAAATCGTTGCCGGGCATATCCGGCGCCATTACGAAGCCGGGTTCCGGCGATTCTACTGCACCGACAATACCTTCAACCTGCCGGCCGACTATGCCCGTGACCTGTGCCACGCGCTCGTCCGCAACGGCCTGCCTGCTGTCTGGTCCTGCATCGTGTATCCGTACCGGGTGGGCGAGGAACTTGTCGCCGACATGGCCCGCGCAGGCTGCGCCGAGGTGGCGCTCGGCTTTGAAAGCGGCAGCCCCGTGATGCTCAAAAACATGAACAAGCGCTTTTCGCTCTTTGACGTGCGCCATGCCGCACGGCTTTTCAAAAAGCAGAACATCCGCCTGAACGGCTACCTGTTGCTGGGCGGGCCCGGGGAAACGCGGGAAACCGTGCGCGAAAGCATTGAATTCGCCGACTCGCTGCACCTTGATTTTCTGAAAATCACCACGGGCATCCGCATCTACCCCGACACAGCGCTTGCCCGCACAGCGGTTGCCGAAGGCGTGCTCGGGGCCGATGACGACCTGCTCTATCCGCGCTTCTACCTTGCTAAAGGATTGAACGGCTGGATCCAGGAAGAGATCGCGGGCCGGACTGCTGAACGGCCGCATTGGAAGGGATAGGAACGTGCGTCGCTTGAAGACCGCGTACGTGTCATGCCCAGGCTGGGTTGATTGCATGGGCCCTCATTGCGGCGCGCGAAAAAGCGGGCATTTATTTTTATTTTAACAGGAGCTTGTGTATGAGGATTTTCAACAAGTCATCGGTGCTGGGGTTTATCATAGGGTTTATCGCCTTTCCGGTCATTCTATGGGGCGGCGCGTACCTGTACTATAAAATTGCGTTCGGCGATTTTGACGCAGGCGGCGCCGGAGGCCTGGAGCCGCCCGAGCTGCCCGGCGACCGCATCGTGAGCCTTGACTGGACCGTGAAGAGCCTTGACGGAACCGTGGTCAACCTCAGGGAGCATGCCGGTGATAAAACGCTGTTTCTGAACTTCTGGGCGACATGGTGCGGGCCCTGCGTGGCCGAAATGCCGGCTATTGAAAAACTTTACAGCCAGTTCAGCGGCGACATGGTCTTCGTGTGTGTCTCGAACGAACAGGCCGGAATACTGAAAAAATTCATGGAAGAAAAGAAAATTTCCTTCCCTGTTTTTGTTGCCGATGCCGATCCTCCCGGGGAGCTGAATGAATCCGCAATCCCGGCGACATTTATTATCGCGCCCGGCGGGAAGATCCTGCTCAGGCACGTGGGCGGAGCGGACTGGAGCCACGAAAGCGTGGTGGCCTTCCTGCGGGAGAAGCTGGGCCGGGGGTAAACCGTGCAGGCAGTCCTTCGTCTTTCTGTTTGCACATTTTTTTAATACATTATACTCTCCTGCACATTCAAGTATGTTCTCCTCAAAGGCGGAGCAGTATTTTCTTGGGGGCCTTTCTTCAGGGCATTTTAAAACACTGCGTTGCGTGAAAAGGGGGATGCGATGGGCGGCAGTTGTGCTGCGCTGGTTTTGGTTGACAATCAATTCTTCTGTATTTTACATTCTGTACATTGTACGGCGCTTTCCTGACACAACGGCTCTCGCGCATGAATACATCTCCTGACCTGCTTATTGTCGGTGCCGGACCCTCCGGAATCATAACTGCCGAGAGGGCGGCTTCCCTTTTGGGACTTACGTCTGTACTGATCGACCGCCGCAACCATATCGGCGGCAACTGCTACGACACTGCGTTCGCCAATGGCCAGCTGATTCACCGCTACGGACCCCACTACTTCCGCACGGACAATGATGCCATAGTCGCCTACCTTTCAAAATTTACCGGCTGGCTCCCGGCCCGCTACGTAGTCAGGGCGCTTTACAATAATGAGCTCTACCCCCTGCCGGTTAATTTGACGACCCTGGAAAAATTCTACCGCACCGCGCATACTCCCGAAAGCGCCGAGGCGCTGCTGGCCAGCGAGCGGGAAGATATTGCCGATCCAAGGAACTCGGAAGAGGTGGTTCTCTCTCGCGTTGGCAGAAAGCTCTATGAAGCCTTTTATGTGGGCTATACGCTGAAGCAGTGGAACAAACACCCCAGGGAGCTTGACGCCAGCGTGTGCGGCAGGGTTGCGGTACGCTTCAACAGGAATGATGCCTATGTTGATCATAAACACCAGGTCATGCCCCGTGACGGCTACACCCGAATGTTTGAAAAGATGCTGGACAACAAGAACATTGAACTGCGCTTGCAAACCTCGTACCGGGAGATTAACGAGGCGGTTACTCCCAGGGTCGCCACCATTTACACCGGCCCCATCGATGAATATTTTCATTACCGCATGGGGAAACTGCCCTGGCGCTCGCTGAAGTTTGAATTCAGGGTTTCCCCCCGGGAGTGGGTGCAGCCGTGCGTGCAGATAAATTATCCCTGGGATTATGATTACACCCGCACCGTGGAGATAAAACATGTCACGCAGGAAAAAAGGCGGGACAGCGTGGTCTCCTTTGAATATCCAACCGACCAGGGGGAACCGTATTATCCGGTTCCGGCAGGCGAAAACCACCGGCTGTATCAGAATTACCTGGCACTGGCGCAGGAGGAGACAAAAAACAAAAGAGTATTTTTCCTCGGCAGGCTGGCCCAATATACCTACCTTGACATGGATGACAGCATGGAGCGTGCCATGGCACTCATCCCCGCAATCAGGAACCTGCTGTGAGAGAGATTCTCTGGGCTGTCATGCCGGTCTATAACGAAGAGGCCTCGGTCGCCCGGGTGCTTGATGAGTGGGTCCCATGCCTGCGGGCAGCGACAGGGGCACCCTTCCGCTTGTGCGCCTTAAATGACGGCTCACGGGATGGAACGCTTGCGATATTGAAAAATCTCCAGGGACAGTATCCCGAACTGATGATTGTCGATAAGCATAATTCAGGCCACGGACAAACCTGCGCAGCCGGTTATAAAAAGGCATTGCAAAATAAGGCGCAGTGGGTTTTTCAGCTGGACTCCGACGGTCAATGTGACCCTGCATTTTTTAAACGCCTGTGGGATGCCAGGGACACATCCCCGGCAGTGTACGGGTATCGGAAAAAGAGGGAGGATGGGTTCAGCCGTTTTTTAATTTCCCGCGCAGTAACGCTGGTGACCTTTTTCTGTACCGGCATCTGGGTCAGGGATGCCAACGTCCCGTACCGCCTGATGCGCAGCGACACTCTCGCACCGTATATTAACAGGATTCCCGCCGACTTCCGGCTTGTTAATATCCTCCTTGCCGCGCTTCAAAAAAAACATCACGGGATCGCCTGGGTGGATATCGTGTTTCGCGACCGCTTCGGCGGCACCCCTTCGCTCAAAGCTTTTTCTTTCTTCAGGCACGGCATCCTGCTGGCGCGTCAATTACGGCAATTCAACGACAGGGCTTCAGCATGAAGCGGCACGCCTGCTCTAGCCTTGCGTGTGCATCGGTTGCATATCTGTTTTTCCCTGTCGGCATATTTTTTCTGGGTTACCTGCGTATCTGGCTGTCGCTCCCGGTCCTGGCATTTTCCGTCTGGTCGCTTGTGCGGACAGCCGGTTATTATCAGGCCGTGCCCGAACGGGCATTCCCCCGGGCGGGCCGCAGGCAGTGGATTGCCGTTATTGCCATGGTCCTGGCGTGGGTGTTCCTTGCGGGCATCGGCGGGTATTCCTACCAGAACAGCGACTACCTGAAGCATTCTGCCATGCTGCTGGACCTGGCCACGTTGCCCTGGCCGGTGACCTACCTGCGGCCCGATACCGGAACGCCTCTGCGGCTGGTGTTTTATTGCGCCTACTACCTGCCTGCGGCCGTGGCCTGGAAACTGTTCGGCAGGGAAGCCGCATGCTTCGCTGCGTATCTCTGGGCCGCTGCGGGGGTGCTGCTCGCACTGCTCTGGTTTTTCCGCTTTATCGGGAGATTTTCATTCGTCTGGGCACTGTTCTTTGTCTTTTTCAGCGGCATGGATTTTATCGGCCTTATCATCAACCGCACACCCGACAACGCCGGGGCCATGCTTTCGGCAACCGCCCATATTGAGTGGTGGGCCGGCATCGGATTCTGGAATTATCCCTCCAACACGAGCCAGCTGTTCTGGGCGCCCCACCAGGCGGTCGCCGGATGGATACTGGCCTCGCTCGTATATCATTGCATGTTCATTCAACATGACAGGAAATGCCCTCTGGTGTTTGTTGGTTCCCTCGCGCCCTTCTGGTCGCCTTTCGTGAGCATCGGCCTTGCGCCGCTGTGCATCCTGATCGCGTGCTTCAAGGGCATAAAAAAAATGCTTTCATGGGAAAACCTGTGCGGCATGATGATCGTGCTGATCATGGCGCTGTTTTTCAGCGCCAACCTGGCGTCGTACAACAATGGGCCCCTGTGGATGTTTCATGAATTGTCCGGGATATGGCCCAGATACCTGAGCTTTGTAATGCTTGAATTCGGTTTTTATGCACTTCTGGCATATCCGTATGTGCACAACGCAGACAGGCGTGAGCGGCTTGCGTTCGGGGTACTCACCGGAACGTTAGCGCTGGTGCCTTTCTACGTTATGGGTTTGTACAACGATTTCGCCATGCGTGTTTCGATTCCGGCGCTTTACCTCCTGCAGGTATATATTGCCGGGTTTTTTATGCATTACAGGGGATGGTTTTTCAAGTCTGTTATGGCTGCATTGCTCGTTATAGGTGCTTTGGCTCCGGTACGGGAACTCGCCCGTGCGCTGGTCCTTCGAAATCCGGTCTCACAGTCCGCGCATGTCGTTGAACTAGCACATACCGCAGTGGCGGTTCAGTACCTGGGCGACCCGGAATCGATATTTTTTAAATACCTTGCACGCAGGGGGCATGCAGGCGCGCGTATTCCGCAGGGGGTTCTAGACGAATTACGGCGACACTGAGCTGTCCGGCGGCTGCGGGGCGGTGTTGTTTCGTTTACACCCCGTAGTACATGTCCAGCGCGCGTTCCACGCCTTCCTTTTTCCCGAAGAACATGATGTTGCCTTTCACGCCGGGGTCATGGTCGACAACGGTTTTCAGGTAGGCGTCAAAAGAGGCCTGCAGTTTCGCGCGCGCGATGCCGCTCACGGGCTGGGCCGCGTTGACAAGGTTGAGATAGGCCGCGAAGTAGTCCGCGAAAACGGCGTTCGCCTGATCGTCAAGCCCGCGGGGAATCGTCACCCGCAGGGCCGCGGGTGACTGCAGTGCTGCGATCCCTGAAGATGCTTTTTTCTGAAAGCGCAGCAGGTCCGGATAGCGCGACCTGATGTCGAGCAGACGGTCGCAGAAATTATCGTTGCGTTTTTCTCCGCCGGCGCCGCCCGCATGCGCGTCAATAATAAGTATGCGCTTTGCGCCCAGAGCCACGGCTTCGCACGTAAACACGGGCAGGTCGTATTCTACTTTCGGGGATATGAAGGTCGAAAAGACCTTCATAAAAGCGGGCAGGGTTATCTGCAGGAACACGGCGCGGGTGAGTTTTTCCGCGCTGAAGACCTGTCCGTCGAATTTGATAAGGCCGAGCATGCGGCGCGGCCTCACCGGGAAGGGGTGTTTCAGCGCCACGGGAGCTGCCTGCATGGCCTGCCGAAGCTGTGCAATGCCGTTTTTCTGCAATTCGTGTATGCCGCTCATGGAAGTTCTCCTGCAACACAAGCAATCATTTATGATTTCCGCGCCTGCACGACGCAGTCCATGCGGGGGCCGGTTTTGAGTAACTGTACATCAGCAAGGCCTGCGCGTTCGAGCATGTCTTTGACCTCGGCGAACGTGTAGGTGTCGCCCGCGGGTGTTGCCACGAGCATGTTGATCGCGAAAAAAGCGCCTGCCGGCGGGCTGGTTCGCGATCCGTCCATGATGTGGTCGCGTATGAGAACGCAGCCGCCGGGAACGAGGGCGCTGCTGATTTTGCGGAACAGGGCTGTATTTTCCTGCGGGCTGTTCTGATGGATGATCGCCGAGAGAAGCGCCAGATCGCAGGGGCCGGGCAGTTCATCGCGGTAGAAGTCGCCCGGCGCGAGGGTGACCCTGTCCGCGAGACCCGAATCCTTCAAGCGTTCCCGCGCAAGTTCAAGCACGCCGGGAAAATCGAAAATCACAGCCCGCATGCCCCGATTTTTTTCAAGGAACGCCATGGTATAGGTGCCTGATCCGCCGCCGATATCAAGCAGCAGCTTGAATGAAGAAAGATCGAGCGTGTCTGCAATCTCCCGTGAAAGGCCTTTCCCGATCACGTGCATGGCGCCGATGAAGGCGTTCATTACGTCCTTGTCTTTTTCGCCGAGCACGGGGGTAAGGGCTGGATTGGCGCCCCGGCGTACTGTTTCGGTCAGCTGCGACCAGTTGGCCCACATGCAGCTCATGTGACGAATCATGGGCAGGATGGATTCAGGGTGCAGGCTCGAAAGCGGCGCGCCGCGTTCGGTCAGAAGGTAGCGGCCGTCGTGTTTGGCGAGGATGCCGGCCACCACGAGGCAGTCAAGAACGCGGGTCAGCGCCCGCTCATCAAGGCGGAGGTCGCCAGAGAGTTCGCGGGCTGTGCGCGGAGTGCGCTCAAGCTCCGTGCACAGGTCAAGATCGGCGGCGCTCAGCAGGATGCGCGCCTGCATGAATGTCCCTGCTTCATCAATTAACGGGCTGCCGAAACTCATACTGGTCTCCTGTAGCGTAAGAATATGCGGTCGTGTTTTTTGTTCGTTGTCATTTCGGAGAAGCGCCCGTCCTCTCCGGCAGCCTGCCGCGGAGGACGGAAAGCGACAGAGAAATCCTCGACAAAAGCAGGATGTTACGCGGAGCCTGTCCCGTGCACGGGCGAAGGGCCCGAAATGACGATGCGGCCCCGTATTTTTATGCCCTAAAAATGACAGAACCCCTTTTTTTGTAATGTGTACTCTTTGCCCTGCCCGCCAATAATACGCAGGCACTCTGTATTGCCCTTGATCGTGCCGATGCAGGTCACGGCAATGCCCATTTTCCGGGCGCAGGCCTCGACGGCCGAGCGGCGCTTGGGCGCTGCTGTGAAAAGCAGCTCATAGTCCTCGCCGCCGCACACGGCAGGAGCGTAAAAATCGTTACTCAGGCGCACGCACTCTTGCCGGTAAGCCCGCGACAGGGGCAGTTTTTCAAGATAGACTTCCGCCCCGGCGCGGCTTTGCTCGAGAATATGCCCGAGGTCAGCAGCAAGGCCGTCGCTGATATCGATCATGGCCGTTGCAAGGCGCGCCCGGGCAAGGGCATGCCCCAGCGCAACGCGCGGTTCAGGATCAAGATGCCTGCGGATGAGTTTTTTGCGTGATGCAACCGGCGAACCCTGCTGCACAAGGGCAAGGCCCAGCGCCGAATCGCCGAGCGTGCCGCTCACATAAATCAGGTCGCCCGGCCGCGCTCCGCCGCGGTATACGACCCGGCGTTTTTCTGCACGGCCGATCAGCGTAACGGAGATCGACAGGCCGCCGCTCGCCGCGACCGTATCACCGCCCGCAAGCGCGACATTGAACCGTTGTGCCTGTGAGCGCATGCCGCGGTACAGCTCACGGACAAAATCAATGGATACATGCTTCGGAAGAGACAGCCCGACAAGAAAGTACAGCGGACGGCCGCCCATGGCCGCGATGTCGCTCAAATTCACCGCAAGGCTTTTGCGGCCGAGAAGGTAGGGGCTTGTGCCGGCAAGGGTGAAATGGACCGATTCGTTCAGCACGTCAACGGTGGCGAGCAGGCAGTCGCGGCCGTCGGCGCTGCATACAGCCGCGTCATCACCGATGGCCCGCAGCAGGTCCGGCCGCGCGCACGCGCTGCCGCGCGCGATCAAGTCGATCAGGCCGAATTCACCGAGCGCGCTGAGCGGCCTTGGCGCGATTGCCGCTTTTTTTCTTCGATGAAGCGGGGGCTTTTGTGCGGGCGGCTTCTTTTGTGCCACGGGCTTTTTCCGGCTTGGCGATTGCGATGTCGATCACATCGTCTATATGCTTCACGAACGTGAAGGTAACTTTCTTGCGGATCGTTTCCGGGATGTCTTCCAGGTCCTTGCGGTTGCGCTCGGGCACGATGATATTTTTGATATTATTGCGCACAGCGGCAAGCGCCTTTTCCTTCAGCCCTCCGATGGGCAGCACGCGGCCGCGCAGCGTGATTTCGCCCGTCATGGCATAGTCCTTGATCGTGGGCCGCTGCGTCAGCGCCGATATGATGGCCGTTGCGATCGTGATGCCGGCCGACGGGCCGTCCTTGGGAATCGCGCCGGCAGGCACATGGATATGGATGTCGTTTTTCTCGAACAGGCTGTGGCTGATGCCCAGGTGGTCGGCGCGCGAGCGCACGTAGGAAAGCGCGGCCTGGGCCGATTCCTTCATCACGTCGCCCAGCGAGCCGGTCATCACCAGGGTGCCCTTGCCGCGCATGAGCGTGGCCTCGATGTAGAGGATCTCGCCCCCCACCTGCGTCCAGGCAAGGCCGGTGGCAATTCCGATTTCATTGGTCTCGAGCTCCTCCTCGGCAAGCCGCTTGGGCTGGCCGAGGAACTTGCTCAGGTTGTTCTTCGTGACCTTGTGCTGTACGAGCTGCCCTTCGGCCACCTTGCGGGCGACCTTGCGGCACACGCTGCCCAGCTCGCGCTCGAGGTTGCGCAGGCCGGCCTCGGCCGTGTAGTTGTTGACGACCGCGAGAACGGCGTCATCGGAGATGGTGAAATACTCCTCCGAGATGCCGTTTTCCTTCAGCTGGCGCGGAATCAGGAACTGGCGCGCGATCTTGAGTTTTTCCTCGTCGGTGTAGCCGGTGATCTCCAGCATTTCCATGCGGTCCTTCAGGGCCGACATGATCGGCTCCACCAGATTGGCGGTGGTGATGAACATCACGTTGGAGAGGTCGAAGTTGATGTTGAGGTAATGGTCGCTGAAGGCGAAGTTCTGTTCGGGATCGAGCACCTCGAGCAGCGCGGCCGAGGGATCGCCGCGAAAATCGGCCCCGACCTTGTCGATTTCATCCATCATGAACACCGGGTTGTTGGTGCCGGCCTGTTTCAGCCCCTGGATGATGCGGCCGGGAAGCGCGCCGATATAGGTCCTGCGGTGCCCGCGGATTTCGGCCTCGTCGCGGATGCCGCCCAGGGAGATGCGGACGAACTTGCGGCCCAGGGCGCGCGCGATCGAGCGGCCGAGCGACGTCTTGCCCACGCCCGGAGGCCCGGCAAAACACAGGATCGGGCCCTTCATGTTCTTGTTCAGCTTGCGCACCGAGAGGTACTCGAGGATGCGCTCCTTGACTTTCGTCAGGCCGTAGTGGTCCTCGTCCAGGATTTTTTCGGCCTGCTTGATGTCGAGCTTGTCCTTGGTCGATTTGTTCCACGGAATCTCGACCATCCAGTCAAGGTAGGTGCGCACGATCGAGGCTTCGGCTGAATCGGGGTGCATCTGGTCAAGGCGCGAGAGCTGCTTGCGGGCCTCCTTCTCGGCCTCGGCGGGCATTTTGGCCTTCTTGATTTTATCGGAAAACTCGCTGACCTCCTGGGCTTTTTCATCCAGGTCGCCGAGTTCGCCCTTGATGGCGCGCAGCTGCTCGCGCAGGAAATACTCGCGCTGCGTCTTGGACATCTCCTCCTTGGCCTGCGACTGAATGCGGGCCTGCACGGTCGAGAGTTCCAGCTCCTTGGACAGATGGTCGTTGACCCGGCGCAGGCGCTCAAGCGGATCGAATATTTCGAGCACGCCCTGGGATTCCTCGATGGTCAGGCGCAGATTGGATGCCACCAGGTCGGCCAGCCGGCCCGGGTCATTGACATTCTCCAGCACTTCCATGACCTCGGGGGAAACAAGCCCTTTAAGCGAGAGGATCTTTTCGCACTGTTCCTTGACGTTGCGCATCAGGGCTTCGGTTTCAACGGTGAGCTCTTCAGTGACCGTATCGGTGATTTTTTCGATTTCGACCCTGTAGAGCGGATCGGTCTGCAGATAGCTCCTGATTTTCGCCTTGGACAGGCCCTGCACGAGGATTTTGATACGGTTATCCGGCAGCTTGAGCTTCTTCATGATCATGGCAACCGTTCCGACCGAGTAAATATCGTCCGGGCCCGGATTGTCATGGGACGGATCGCGCTGCGTGGCCAGCAGGATCAGGCGGTTCTTCTCCATGGCTTCCTCAACAGCCTTGATCGAAGATTCCCGCCCCACGAACAGCGGCAGAAACATATACGAATACACCACGATATCCCGCACCGGAAGAAGCGGAAGCGTATCGGGAATTTCAACGGGATCGCGCTCGATTTGATACACCATCAGGTTTTTTCCACCTTTGCATGATTAGTGCGGGATATGCCTGCCTGACAAGGCAGGGGCTGCAGTGCGTTTGAAGCACAAACACTATAACCATTTTTCCGGCATCGTCAAGCAGGAACTTTTACGCGCAGCCGTCCGCAGCCGTGCAACCGCCCGTGATTACTGCAAAAAGCGTCTTGCGGCGGCACTGCCGGGCGCTTTTCAATTGACAAACACCCATGTGCATTGTTTAATGCGCACGAAGGGCCGGACAGCCCCGATGGCTGCGGCTTCGAACCGTTTCCCGACATAGTTTATGCCTGTGCCTGCCGGCTCACAACAGCAGGCCCGCATGCATCGAAGCAACGCCATGTCCTTAGTTTCGCTTGGAAAAATCAAGGATGGCTGCATCGCTGCCGCGCTGGACCGCGCGCTGCAGCCCTTCATCGGAGCTGTGGCCTGCAGGGGCAAACGGGTTCTCATTAAGCCCAACCTTGTTGAACCGCTGCCCTGTGCAACGGGCCAGACCACCAACCCGGCCCTGGTCGAGGCTCTCATCGTGTGGTGCCGCGCGAACGGCGCGGCTGAAATCGCCATCGGCGAGGGCCCGAGCTATTTCCAGCCCCGCTCCGATTTGAAGGCCTGTTTTGAGCAAACCGGCATGGCGGACGTTGCCCGCCGCCATCAGGTGCGCTGGATACTGTTCGACAATGAGCCTTTCCGGGCGTTTAAAAACCACAGCCCGGCGACACCGCCGGTGTTTCATCTTTCGGAACACGCGTTCTGCTGGGACCGCATCATCAACGTGCCGGTGCCCAAAACCCATTACCTCACAACGGTTTCGATCGCGATGAAGAACCTGAAGGGCTTTATCCTGCGCGAAGAGAAGCCGTCGTTTCATTACTGCGGCGCCGGCGGCATTCACGGCTCAATCACGCAGCTGTGCACCATTATACGCCCGAGCCTGAACGTGGTCGACTGCAGCGTGGGGCTGCACGGCGACCGGCCATTTGTCCTGGCAGGCACCGATATTGTGGCCGTTGACGCCCTCACCACCGCACTCATGGGCATCGATCCGGCCAGCATTCAAACCATCGTGCTGGGCCATGCAGCGGGCCTGGGCGAATGCGATCTGGCGCACATCGATACGGCGGGCGATGGCCTGGCCGGCCTCAGCATGCGCTGCGAAAGCCAGCAGGCCTATATCATGCGGGCATTTCCCGCGCTGCGCCTGCATGCATCCCGGGCCTGCAGCGGGTGCCTGATTCCGCTGTTTGCCGCCCTGCGAAGGCTGGAAGGCCTAGGCCGGCACTGCAGTCTGGACGTGGTGTGCGGGAAAGAACCCGTATGCGGCTGCGAGCGCACTGCAGTTGCCGTCGGCACCTGCGCCTGCGAAACGTACGGCAGCGGCCGCCGGCTCGCACAGTGCCCGCCCTCGAAAGAGGCCGTGTTCGAACTGCTGCAGGAAGCCCTCTCCGGGGGAAGCCGCCAATGAGACTGATACTGTTCGCGCTGTTTACCGCGGTCCCGATGGTTGAACTTGCCCTGCTGATCAAGCTGGGGGGGCTTATCGGCGCGCTCGACACGATACTGCTGATTGTGTTCACCGGCGCAGCAGGAGCCATCCTGGCACGCACGGCCGGCATGCAGTGCCTGTTTACGGTGCGCCGCCAGCTCCAGTCAGGCATATTCCCCGCAGACGAGCTGTTGAACGGGCTGCTGATACTGATTGCGGGCGCGTTTCTGATAGCGCCGGGACTTCTCACCGACTGCGCCGGCCTTGCCCTGCTGGTGCCGGCCGTGCGCGCTGCCGCGGTGACAAAGCTGCGTGCATATTTTGCAAAGAGGATAACGGGCGCGCACATAGTGTATACTGACCATGGATAGCAGACGCGCGCTCAGGCGGATATAGACCTGAATTTGCCGGCGTCCTGTTTTTCATGTTAACCAAAACGGTGTTTTATGCGATAACACTTACTGGCCCTGCGCGGCCTGCAGCGCCGGGATACAGACGTTTGTATGATACACTACTGCATCTGTGATGCAGGCGCCGGGAACGGCGGTAACGACCGACAACCATACCCTGACGAAAGCAGCGGTTTCCATGTCCAGCGATACGCAGCTTGATACCTTGCGCGGCACCATACTTGCCGTTGACGACAGCCCGACCATCCGTAAGCTGGTCAGCATGACCATGGAGGGGCAGGGCTACCGGGTTGTCGTCGCCGCCGACGGCATTGAAGCCCTTGCCATCCTCAAGGAGGAGCATCCCGATTTGATCCTGTGCGATGTGGCGATGCCCAAGCTGGACGGCTACCAGCTCTGTAAAATCATCAAAAACAGCACCGACACCAAGCATATTCCCGTGGTGATGCTGACCGGCAAGGACGGCCTGTTCGACAAGGTGCGGGGCAAGATGGCCGGCTGTTCAAACTATATAGCCAAACCTTTTGAGCCCGATCTCCTGATTTCGGAAGTCAGGAAATACGTAAAGCCGGCGCTGATTCCCATGACGCCCCACAAAGCCAGGAGGAAAGCGCCCGGGGCTGAACCGCCTCAGGACGTGCCGGCCGGGTCGGCAGCCGATACTGCCGCGGCCGGCGACAGCGCGCGCCTGCTCAATGACCGGCTTTCCGGGCTTGCAATGCCCGCAGCGCCCCCGGTGGCTCCCGAAGGCGGCATGCACGATTTCAGCACCCGGCCTGCGGCCCAGGCTGCGGCGCCGATTTCAATCCGCGCTGACGATCTGCCGCCGCTGCCCGGCGGCGATACGCCGCCCGCCGCGCAGGCGCAGCGCGAAGAGGAAAAACCGGAGGCGCTGACGCCGATTGCAGCCCGGGGAACCATAGAGTTTGATAAACTGCTTGCCGACCTTGATCAGGACAATGAGATTGCCGAGCCCCGGCGCCCGCGCGATCCGTTCCGCTCTCGCTGCCCGGGCTGCCGCGTAATTTTCAAAAATGTGCGTCCGGATGATTATGACAAGCACGCCCGCTGCAAAAAGTGCGGCACCCGCTTTCACCTCGGCGATAATTTCGTTGTGTAGCAGCCCGGCGGCTGCGGAGACTTTTGCGCATGGCCACTGAAGGCGACCTTAAAGAAATCGGCATGGCATCGCTGGTGCAGATGATCTGTCTGGAGAACTACCAGGCCACGCTCCTGGTCAAGCGCGACCGCGAAGAAGGTATCATCTGCATCAGCGAGGGCGACGTCATCCACGCGCAGACAGGCAGCTTTATCGGGGAGCTGGCCTTTTACCGCCTGCTGAGCTGGACGAAGGGAACATTCCGGATTTATGACCATGTGAAGACACTGAAGCGCACGGTCAAGACCCCCTGGCGCCAACTGCTGATGGAAGGCCTGCGGATGATTGACGAGTGGAACGCGATCGAAGGCCAGGCAGGCCGCCGCAGCGAAGAGCTGACGCCCGATCAAACCCAGCAGGATCAAAATCTTGAAAAAGACCTGATCCTGCTGCTGTCGCAGTTTGAGCAGATCAAGATGCAGATGTGCCGGGTAAGCCGTGTTGAAAAAATCCTGCCCGGATTCGGCCGGCGGGCCAAAAAGCGCAGGGCCCTGCTCGCGCTGGAGCTGCTGCCGAAAATGGTCAACGATATCGTGGTTTTTTCCGAAGAGCATCTGGAGGCCGGCGTTAATGCGGAGAAGCTGGCGCGCGCCCTGGTCAGGGCAGGCGACATGTTCCCGCGCGCCCGCCTGCTGCAGGCGGAGAATAACCGCCTTTCGGCCTCCACGATCATCACGCTCTATGACAACTGGACCGCGGATGCCGCCGGCCGGCAGCATACCTTCCATGACGTGAGCCGCGGCATGGTCGATGTCCTGGAGACCTATTTTTCAATGTTTATCGCCTGTTTCCATGCGCCGCACACCGCCGAGCAGTGCCGGGAAGCCTGCAATGTGTTTATAACCGATTTAAGCGCGACGGTTGATGAAATAATATTCTGATACGATGGAAACCGGCAGGGAGCATTCCATGGCCGAACCAAAAATTCTTGTCGTCGATGACAGCCCGACCGAGCTGCGGCTCATGGTTGAACCGCTCATCGCCCGGGGATATCGGGTCATTACGGCAACCAACGGCATTGAAGCGCTTGACATGGTGGCCAGGGAACTCCCGCGGCTGATACTGCTCGATGTACTGATGCCCGGCAAAAACGGCTTTCAGGTCTGCCGGCAGCTCAAATCCGATCCGGCAACCCGCGATATCAAGATTATTATTGTCAGCAGCAAAAACCAGGACAGCGACCGCTTCTGGGGCTTGAAGCAGGGCGCCGATGAATACCTGGCCAAGCCTTTTAACGATGAAGCCCTGCTCAGCCATGTCAGCGCGCTTCTGGGCTGAGATGTGCCGGCCCGCGGCTGAAGCCGGGGAACCGGCATGAGAGAGACACCATCGGCGGATCCTGTTATGACCGACGCTCGCAGCGTGCACTTAATCCGGTTCGATTGCAAAATCTGCGGCAGGACTTTCAGCAGAGTGCCTTATGAGCATATCGTCCGCCACAGGATTGCACAGTGCGGCTCGTGCGGGGCCCGCTTCGTTCTTGAGCGGGAAGAGCTCCAGGCCGCCCTGACAGCCGCGCTGGCCGGGGATGCAAGCCGCAGCGCGGCCGCGCATGAAATGCCTGCGGCCAGCGCCGCCGGCCGGGAAGCTTCTTCGGCAACCGCGCCCGGGGCAGGCCCTGCTGATAATTATCGCGAGCTTCCGGCCGAAGGAACGTTTGACTTTGAAACACGCCTGGAGCCCGGACGGAAAAAAACGCCTGCCATAGCAGAACCGGAAGAGCTGACCCTTGAGGACGGTTTCGGGATTGGGCAGTCCAGTATTGTCGATGCCGGGGAAAGCCTTGACATTGAAGAATTTCTTGACTTCGGCGACGATGAAACCGCTGCGGCTGCAGAGACAGAAGAGACGTATCCGCGCGGCAGCATGGAAGTCCTCCGGATCGAAGAGCCGCTCGAAGCAGAGGCCGGAGAAGCCCTCGCAATCGAGGAGCCGGTCGAAGCAGAAGCCGGGGAAGCCCTTGCAATCGAGGAGCCGGTCGAAGCAGAGGCCGGGGAAGCCCTCGCAATCGGGGAGGAGCTCGAAGCAGAGGCCGGGGAAGCCCTTACAATCGAGGAGCCGGTCGAAGAAGAGGCCGGAGAATCCCTCGCAATCGAGGAGGAGCTCGAAGCAGAAGCCGGGGAAGCCCTCGCAGTCGAGGAGGAGCTCGAAGAAGAGGCCGGAGAATCCCTCGCAATCGAGGAGGAGCTCGAAGCAGAAGCCGGGGAAGCCCTCGCAATCGAGGAGGAGCTCGAAGCAGAAGCCGGAGAAGCCCTCGCAATCGAAGCGGAGCTGGAATTCGACGCTGCGGAATCCCTGGAAACTGAAGAGGCGCTCGAGCTTGACGCTGAAGAATCCCTGGAGATCGAAGAGGAGTTGGAGCTTGACGCTGGGGAATCCCTGGAGATCGAAGGGGCGCTGGAAATCAAGGCTGCGGACGGCCCCGCACGTGAAACGGTTCAGCAGGCAGCGACGGCCGGCCCTCAGCAGCCCGGGGAAAGAAACGCCCCGGCGGTTCAGGATGCAGCACCATGGCCGCAGGCATGGGCTGAACCGCTTGAACGGGATGCCGCTGAGCCGGATGTTTCGCGGCAGGCTGAACCGGCTGCCCCCGCTGCCGCGTTTTCTGAAACATCGCGTCCTTGCGCGAACTTCGAGCCTGAGAAAGAAGATAAAATCGAATTCGCACGCCGCCTGTCCCGCCTGATTCCCGAAGGCTGGGTCAGGCTGCCGCATACTGACGGTGCTTTACAGGCCGCAGGCGCAGACATCCGTGTGCAGCCCGTCGCGGACATGCAGCCGGGCGACAATCAGCGCCAGTTCCTCATTATCGGACTGGGAGCCGCTGAATGCGCCGTGCCGGTTGAAAATACGACTGAAATCGGCATGGTTCCGGAACTGACGCGGGTGCCGAATGTCCCCGGCTGGATGCTGGGCATTGCCAACCTGCGCGGAGATATTGTATCGGTTGTCGACATTAGACACCTGCTCGGCATGGGACCGTTTGAC
>CAIRTM010000057.1 GCA_903881505.1 uncultured delta proteobacterium
AGCCGCGGCACAGGATGAAGGCATGCCCGAGCGCGTGTTCGAGCTCGCGCACATTGCCGGGCCAGGCGTATTTCATGAAAATTCCGATAACCTCTTTTGAAACCCTCCTGACAGTGCGTTTGTATTTTTCGTTGAGCACGGAAATGAAATAATCGATCAGCAGCGGTATGTCGTCGAGGCGTTCGCGCAGCGGCGGAATAATGACCTCAGCGGCTTTCAGGCTGCGGCAGAGGTCTTCACGGAAGGCTCCCGCGCGCACCAATTCGGCCAGGTCGCGGCTGGTGGCTGCCAGGACGCGCACATCGGCCCTGCGCGGGGTTGGGTCGCCCGCGCGCTCGAACTGCTTTTCCTGCAGGATGCGCAGCAGATTTACCTGGATGCCGGGCGGAATATCGCCGATTTCATCAAGCAGGATCGTGCCGCCGGCGGCGAGTTCAAACCGGCCGGCCTTGTCCTTGAGCGCGCCGGCGCATGCGCCCTTCACATGGCCGAACAGCTCGCTGGCCAGCAGCGGCTCGGAGAGTGCCGAGCAGTTCACCGTCACCATGGGCCGCGCGGCCCGCTCCCCGCTGTAGTGCAGCGCCCTGGCCACCAGCTCTTTGCCGGCGCCGCTTTCCCCCCGGATGAGCACGGCGGTGTCGGTGTCGGCCAGGGTTTCAAGCAGGGCGTACATTTTCTGCATGCAGCTGCTTTTGCCGATGATGCGTTCGAAGCGGAACCGGCCCTTGAGCTCCTGCTGAAGCCCGGCAAGCCTGCAGCGCAGGTCCTCTTCGGCCGCCTTGCGCTGCGTGACATCCTGCAGCGTTTCAATGGCGCCGATAACCTCGCCCCGCGTGTTCCTGAGCGGCGAGGCCGTGAAATAGATCCACGTGCCGCCCGCTCCCAGTCCAGGGAAGAAGAATTCAACCTCATAGGCGCCGTCCATGATGAGCGAGCGGTGCGCCTTGCCGCCGTAGTGCGCGATAATGGATTCGCCGGGAACCTGGTCGACCAGGAGGTCGGCCAGCACCGGCTGTTGCCGGCCATAGAACGCCTTCCAGTGCATACTGGTGCCGATTACGTCGGCGGCCCGCACGCCGGTCAGGTTTTCGCAGGCCCGGTTCCAGTGCGTGGTCCGGTGGCGGGCATCGATGACAAAGGCGGCAATGGGACTGCCGTGCACGATCTGGGCAAGCCGGTTTTCATCCCCGGAAGAAAACGGCGCGCCCTGACGGGCTTCCAGCATGGCACCCGTCCAGCCGGCGGCCATGCTGACCAGGTGCTGTTCAGCGGGCGCGAAGCGTTCAGGAGCGGCGCAGAATGCCTGCAGGAATCCAATCCTGCGGCCCCTGACCGCAATATCGGCTTTGAACGTTGCGCCGGCAGAGGCGCAGGCTCCCCCGGTAAACACTTTCTCACCGATCTTGAGGCGGCAGCTGACATTTCCCGGGCGGTTCAGCGCTGCCTGGACGAGGTCGACGATGACCTGGAACAGCTCATCGGACGCGCCGGCGCAGCCCGCCGCTGCCTTTTCAAGGGCATAGAGGCAGGCAAGCTCGGGCGTGCGCTCACGGAGCGCCTGCCTCAGCTCGCGATCTATCCGTGCTGTTCGTTTCGTGCTCATGGAATGCCGGTATCATGCCCAGGGGGATCGTCTGACGATTGCGCGCCCACTGCCCACGTCAGCGCGCATGGTACTACCAAAATAGCATGTTGGCATGCCATGGCAATATATTTTTAACAACAAAGGGACCCGGAGGACATCCATGCAATACATAGCCTGAACGTCTGGCGGCCATGGCAGGGTATGGACATATTCATGGGCATCACCTGATGCTCCCTGGGCGGGCAGGAACCCTCGCCATGTTCCTGCATGACCATACCCGGGCCGGCAGCAGCCGGCTGTTTTTTCGGCAGGCGCGCCTGCCAAACGAGCGCGGCCTCCGCTGTTGACACTGCAGCGGAGCGTACTTATAATCTGGCGTGAGTTTCCGGCGCGCTTCGGCCGGCGGGGGTCGCGAACCGGCGCGAAGGCATGCATGCGTGAAAACCGGCTGCCCTGCAGCCATCGCACAGGAGAACGATAATGAAGAGAGTGTTCCTGTTTGTCCTGACCAACCTGGCCATTGTTTTCGTCCTCAGCATTGTCCTGCGCCTGCTGGGCGTTGACGGTATCCTTGAAGCGCAGGGCGCCGGCCTTGACATGACCGGCCTGCTGGTATTCGCCTCGGTTTTCGGATTCGGCGGTGCGTTTATTTCCCTTGCGCTTTCAAAGTGGATGGCCAAGCGCATGACCGGGGCGCGGGTCATCGAACAGCCTTCAACCGAAGCCGAAGCCTGGCTCATGCAGACGGTCGAGCGCCAGGCCGGGCAGGCCGGTATCGGCATGCCGGAAGTTGCAATCTATGATGCCCCTGATCCCAACGCCTTCGCCACGGGCATGCGCCGCGACGCGGCGCTGGTCGCAGTGAGCACCGGCCTTCTGCGCAGCATGAACCGCGGCGAGGTCGAGGCTGTGCTGGCCCACGAGGTCAGCCACGTTGCCAGCGGCGACATGGTGACCCTGGCGCTCATCCAGGGCGTGGTCAACACATTCGTGATCGTGGCATCGCGCGTCGTCGGGCACCTTGTCGACCGCGTGGTGTTCAAGACCGAGCGCGGCCGCGGCCCGGCCTTCTTCATCACCTCCATCCTGGCGCAGATGGTGTTCGGCATCCTGGCAAGCATGATAGTGTTTTACTTCAGCCGTCAGCGCGAATTCCGCGCTGACGCGGGAGCGGCGTCGATGTCCGGGCCGCAGAACATGATAGCGGCCCTCGAGGCCCTGCAGCGCAGCGTAGCCCAGCCCCATTTGCCCGACCAGATGGCCGCCTTCGGTATTTCCGGCAAGCGGGGCGGCGGACTTGCGCGCCTGTTCATGACGCACCCGCCGCTTGAAGAGCGCATCGCGCGCCTTCGCCAGGGGCAGTAACCGCGGCACATGTGCCTGTCAATGAAACGACAGGCTGAAAAAGGGCTCCTTGTGCGCCTGTCTCGCCACACAACCCGCGCACAGCAGGCCCCGGAACGGGGCCTGCTGTGGTCATGTTCAGATGCAAGCACTGCTAGAGGATTTCAATTTCGCCGAAACAGTCGCCGACGCGGACCGGAATCACCTGCGGCTCAAGCCCGGCAGGCACGAGCGCCCGTATCCGCAGAATGCCTTTACGGTCGCTGACTTTTGAGCGCAGCACTTCCAGCGGCCCCAGGTCGATTGCGCCGTAGGGATCAAAGCCTTCAGCTCCGGTTATTGCCAGCGTAACCTTGCGTGCCTTGAACAGCTTCCCGGAGTCGATTTTTTTATGTTTCAAGGCCAGTGTGCATTCAGGAACACTGACGTCAATGGAGAATATTTTCCAGCCGTATATACCGGCCTCCTGCTGCACAGCGCCAGACGTATCAATTGCCCGTGCCGCAAGCGTGTAGCTGCCGGGTGCCGGGGGTGACCAGTCGAACTCCCAGTGCCGCCACACGTTTGGCACATATGCTGTGAGCATCACAGCCGCATTCCACGAGATTCCCCCGTCAGTGCTTACCTCAACCGACTCGATCTCCCGTTCTCCGGCCAGGGCCATGCCGTATAGTCTGCGGCTGACCGTTGTAATTATTTGACCATTTTGGGGCGTTACTATCTGGCAGTGGGGCGGCAGGGGGACAAATTCCCTGGTCGCTGCCTCGGTGCTTACTTCAATATGGCTGACCCACTGGATCCACATATTGCCCGTTATTCCGGGAAAAATCAGCCTGAGGGGGTAGCCCTGCTCGGGAGGCAGGGTTTCGCCATTCATGCCGTAGGCCAGCATGATGTCGTCGCGCGCATAGATAGTAACGAGTCCGATGCTGACCCGGTAACCATCAAGGGCCGTAAAAATGACGCTGGCGGCAGTGTCGAGCGGGCCCGCCTGTTCAAGCAGCGTGCGTACAGGCACACCGGTCCACTCGGCATTGCCGATGAGGTCAGCCGCCTTGAAGGCGAAGGGGTTTCCTCCGCACTCAATGGTCGCCATCTGCGTGTGCGACGGGTAGTCCTGTATCTCATCAAGCGTCAGCGCCAGGGGCCGCTCGACCTGTCCTTCAACGATCAGCTGCCAGTCCGGGGGAGCTATCAGCACGGGGCCGCCATTGTGCTCGATAAAAAATTCGTCAATGGGGGTTATGACCGGCGGATCAAGGCAGTATCCCCTGCCGCACACCGCAAGGCTCAGCAGCAATCCCATGCACAGCGCCATAACCCTCGGCAGTATTTTGTTATTGTTATAAGCTGCGGTCTGCATGTATTCCTCCTTTTCGATCGGGCCGCACAGCAGCTGCGCGCCCGGCTGTCGTTACATCCCGGGACATACAGTCATATTTCAGCCGTTTCAATTCCGGCGCCGGCTGATGCGGCGGCTGCCTCCTGATTTATTCTAACATGTCTTTTGGAATGCGCTATGGCGGCCGGCAGGCCAATGCTTCTTCCAAAAACAGCACCCTGAGGTAAAAAGGGGAAACCGTGACGGGAGCATTATGACGCTCTGCTGATGAAAACCGCGCTGCCCATGCGATGGTTCCCTGCGCTGCGGGCGTGCTGTACCGCCTCTGCAGTGGCGAGCGCGAAGAATCCGTTGACAACGCCCCTGCCCTGTGCGATAGGCATACCCGTGCCGGCGAAGGGCCTCGCGCAACTGGTCGATTAATTAAAAAAAATCGCGTTGGGCGGAAACCCCGGCGTATGTTCCATGCGTATGCCGTAATAGCGCAATACGCGGAATGTGCATCCATCCATACGGGCCGGTATGATGGCAATGTTTCCACCCGTTACACTGGTACGGCAGCGAAAGGGGCAAACCATGACACCACAGTTTCGCAATCTGATTTTTGAAGGCGGCGGGGTAAAGGGGCTGGCCTATGTCGGCGCGATGCAGGTGCTTGAGCAGCGCGGAGCACTGGCGCATATTCTCCGGGTCGGCGGCGCCAGCGCCGGTGCGATCAACGCCCTGATCTTCGCATTAGGCTATAGCATAGCCGAACAGCGCGATATCCTGAATTCGACCGATTTCAAACAGTTCATGGACGATTCGTTCGGCTACGTCCGCGATTTCAAGCGGCTGTGGAAGGAGTTCGGCTGGCACAAGGGCGATTTTTTCACCCAATGGGCGGGCGATCTCGTGCAGGCCAGACTCGGCGACGCCCGGGCCACATTCAGCGACCTGCGCACTGCAGGCCGGCCGGACCTGCATGTGATCGGAACCAACCTGTCCACGGGATATGCGGAGGTCTTCTCCCGCGAACGCCATCCCGACATGCCCCTTGTTGCAGCGCTGCGCATCAGCATGTCTATTCCCCTTTTCTTCAGGGCCAAACGGTTCGGCCCGCGCGACGACGTGTACGTTGACGGCGGCGTGATGCTGAACTATCCGGTCAAGCTGTTTGACAGGGCTTCCTATATCGACATGGGCGCCGAAGCTGGCGCGGCCCTCAGCGTCGAATATTACAACCGCGAAAACGCTCGCTTCCTGCTGGACAGACCGGACCGCGCCCCGTATGTTTACAACCGCCAGACCCTGGGCCTGCGGCTTGATACGGAGAAGGAGATCGCGCTGTTTCGGTATAACGAACCGCTCGAGGGCAAAGAGATCAAAACTTTTCCCGTTTACGCCCGCGCGCTGATTTCAGCCTTCATGCAGGTTCAGGAAAACCAGCACTTGCACAGCGACGACTGGCAGCGGACGGTCTACATCAACACACTGGATGTCGCGACAACTGATTTTGACCTGAGTGAGGAGAAAAAACGTGCGCTGATTCAGCAGGGCATCCAGGGCGCGGAAACATACTTTACATGGTTCGAAAACCCGCAGGAGTCACCGGTCAATCGCATGCACGCACCATGAAAACAGTACGCAGGGCTCTATCACTGAGCACATCCATGCTGAAGCGCTTCTCCAACATCATCGGGTTTGACGACGCCCCCTTTCCGGCCGGGCACACGGGAGCCGTCAGGGTCGTGGGCACGGTGTATGCGAAGGCGCGGCTGGACGGCGTTTTGATCGGAGAAGTGAAGCGGGACGGGACCGATGCGGCCCGCACGCTCGCGCGCCTGGTAACGCAATCAAAATTCGCGCGCAGCGTGCAGCTGGTCATGCTGCAGGGGATCGCGCTGGCTGGCTTTAACGTGGTCGATGTCTTCGAGCTGCACGAAAGGCTGGGGCTTCCCGTGCTGGTGGTGGCGCGCAGGCGGCCTGACATGGCCGCGATACGCTCGGCGCTTCTGAATGTGCGCGGGGGACGCAGGAAATGGGCGCTGATCGAAAAGATCGGGGAGATGGAAAAGCTGGAGAACGCCTATGTCCAGCGTGTCGGATTGACGATCGAACAGGCTTCATCTGCCCTGCGGCAGTGCACCGTCACCGGCATCATACCTGAGCCGCTGCGGGTTGCGCATTTCATCGCCGGAGCGCTTGTGAAGGGGCAGAGCAGCGGCCGGGTATAGAGCATTTCCCTTTTTAATATAGCAGCACATGCAGTGTCATCTCGACCCCTTCAGCTGCGCTCAGGGCAGGCTCCGGGAGAGATCTTGGCTTTAAGATTTCTCAGTCGCTTGTCCACCCTTCGTAGCAAGCTACTGCGGAGGACGGGCGCTCCATCGAAATGACAATCAAGCTATGCTATTAAGGGAAATGCTCTAAAAAACAGTAGGGGCACGGCATGCCGTGCCCCTACGATACCGTGCCTCTGGAGACTTTCAAAAGGCCGTCATGCAGCACCCGCTGCGCTACGCGCCTGCGGCCGGAGCGGCCGGCGGCGCGGTAATGGCCCCGCGGGCCCACAGGTGCTTGCCGAATTTCCAGTAGCCCAGCACATTGCACAGCCGCGCGTCCTTGCTCGGGTCCATCGGCAGCACGTTGCCGTTCAAAAGCGGCGCGAGATGCCGGGCGATCACCGCTCCCCCGCCGCCGGTGATGACCATGGCGTCTATGTCCCAGTCGTCGGCCCAGAGCCGGTCGGCCTCGCTGGCAATGGCCGTGGCGAGCTGGCCGAAAACCTGGTCGGTAAGCACTTTCAGGTCATATTCCTTGCCGCGGATCTTGATCGAACCCCGCTCGACAGCATCATAGAGCCGGTAGAGCTCAACCCCCACCCCGCTTTTTTCGCGCAGCTTGTTGGCGATCGAGGTGAACGCCCGGGCAATGCCCGAATCGGTCGTGCGGCTGCCGCGCTCGGAGTAGCGCATCTTGTCGGCGATGGTGTAATCGGAGGTGCGGAAGCCCACATCGATAATGCCGACCTTATCGCGGGCCATGCGCTTGTCGGCGGCCTCGCCCAGGTCGTTCAGGATCAGGTTGAACATTGAGCCGAACGGCTGCGGGATGACGCGGACCCGGCTGATGTTGAGCACTTTTTCCTGGCGTTTGCCGGCCGCATCGACGAGCACGACCTTGTGCTCGCCCTGCAGCAGCCGGGTGAGGTCGTCCTTGTGCTGCCGGTAGTAGCCGATGGGCAGGCCCGTCACCAGGCTGATCGGCACGAATCCGGCCGCCATGCGGGCCGTTGCGGTCAGGGCAAGGGTTTTGGCGAACTGGGCGAGGAACTGGGCCTGGTCGAGCGTGAAGAAACGCACGTTGCTCTGCCGCTCGGCCAGCTCGCCCACGAACCAGGACTTGCCTTCGATCTCGGCCTGCAGGTGATCGTCGTTTGCCATGCCGGGCAGGACCTGCTCCTGGAACTGTATATCGGTCGCTTCGCCGAGGACCGATTTGAAAATCGTGGCCTGCCGTCCGTTGGTCACCTTGGTAAAGCCGAAGCCGATATCAATGCCGATTACTTCCACGGATTCTCCCCCCACAAATGGTTCAGGCGCATGTCTGTCAGGCGTTAGAGCATATGTGCGCAACCCGCGCCTGACCTGAAAAAAATGCTGTATGCTGGAAAGCAAGCATAGACAGGGTTTGCGCGTGTGTCAATGAAATAATCGCCGCCGCGTCCGCGCTCAGGCGCGCCTGGGCGCGTCGCAGACAACCACGGTGCCGGCCAGGTAGTCATGCCAGGCGCGCTTGCGGCGGTTGAGCACGGCCCAGACAAAGCCGAGATACAGGAAAAACGAGCTCAGGAAGTAGCCGGCGCAGCGCACCAGCGAGCGGGCCCAGCCGATGGGCCGTCCGTCGGCCGTGACCACGCGCAGGCCGCACAGCCGCTTTCCGACGGTCTGCCCGGCTGCCGCGTGAAAATACCCGAAATAGATGAAGGTCAGCACCGTGTTGGGCAGCACGAACAGCAGCCATATCCAGCGCATAAGCGTTTCGGGGTCGGAGCCGATCGCAACGCCGCTGCGCTTGAGCAGCACAGCCGCAATGCCTGTCGGCACCATGGTGATCAGCAGCAGCAGTATATTGTCGATCGAATAGGCCCACGCCCGGATGAAAAAGCCGGCCGGCCGGGGAGATCGCCGGTCAATGGCGCTGATGTCCTGACGGATGCTCGCAAACGTTTGATCGATACCAGCGGGCCTGGCAAAAACGGGTCCCGGCTCAGGCGCGGCCGCGGCATGTAAAAGCTGCAGCGGAACCCCGCACGCGGGACAGACAAGATCATGTTCAGTATACTGCTGACCGCATTGTGGACACAGCATGGCGCATCCCTGTCTAAAAAAAATTAAAACTGCGGCGGCTCAGCCGCCGACCACGCCGAAGGCAAAGGCCGCAAGCGCTGTGGCGGTTATTGCAGCGGTTTCGGCCCGCAAAATGCGCTCCCCCAGCCCGGCTGTCTGAAAGCCGCTTCGGCGGGCACGGGCGGCCTCTTCAGCCGTAAACCCGCCTTCGGGGCCCACCAGCAGCGCGATGCCGCGGCCCGGGGCGTCCGCAAGGAGAGCGCGCAGGCCGGTCCCGCGTTCATCTTCCCACAGCATCGCCCGGCGGCAGCCCGCAAACGGCAGCGCAAGCATCTCACTGAAATCCAGCACCGGCGCAACAACCGGGACCCTGCGGGCGCCGGACTGTTTGACCGCGGCACGCGCAATTGCCTGCCAGCGCTCGACGCGCCGGTCGGCCTGACCTGCGTCCCAGCGCGGCACGGAGCGCTGCGCGAAAAAAGGCTGGAACGCGGTTGCGCCCAGTTCCGTGCATTTTTCGACGATCAGGTCCATTTTCTGGGACTTGACGATTGCCTGGCACAGCACAATCTGCGCGCCTGCTTCCGGGGCCGCCCCAGCGCTTTGGCGGATGCGCGCGACCACCTCGCCGCGCCCGAGGCTCTCTATCTCGGCCCGGTACACGCTGCCTGCGGCGTCAAAGAGTTCCAGAGGGTCGCCCGGCCCGAGCCGCAGCACCTTTTCAATATGGCGGGCTTCATCGCCGCCGATGCGGGCCGCGCCGTTGACCGGCGCGTTGTCAAGATAAAACCGTCGCATACGCGGCAAGCTTCTCCGGAATACATGTGTGCGGCACAGACGCAACCATGCGTTAACGTCTTTACTTATCATACTTTTAGTGATAAAAAAACCCCGTATCACCGGCAGGCCGCGCAGACATGCGCGCGCGTGCCGGTCCCGGTACACCTGACCCCTTTCTGGAGGCACACCCCATGCGCATTCTGGTCGTCGGCGGCGGCGGACGCGAACATGCCCTGATCTGGAAACTTGCCCAAAGCCCGCGCTCCGAAGCGATATACTGCGCGCCGGGCAATGCCGGCATCGCCTCGCTTGCCGAATGCGTGCCGATTGCCGCCAATGACATTCAGGCCCTGAAGGCCTTCGCCCGTGAACGGAAAATCGACCTGACCGTGGTCGGCCCGGAAGAGCCGCTGACGCTGGGCATCGTTGATGAGTTCGAAGCCGCGGGCCTGCGCATTTTCGGCCCCGGCCGGGACGGCGCCCGCATGGAGGGCAGCAAGGCCTTCGCCAAGGACATCATGCAGAAAGCGGGCGTTCCCACAGCCGCGTTCAGGCAGTTCACCGACTATGCAGAAGCCCGCGCCTTTGTCACCGCCGCAAGCAGGCCGCTGGTCATCAAGGCCGACGGGCTGGCGGCCGGCAAGGGCGTGTTCGTGTGCCGCACGGCGGAGCAGGCCCTTGAGGCGCTCGAGCGCGTCATGGCACATCACGAATTCGGAGAGGCCGGAGCGCGCGTGGTCATCGAGGACTGTTTGACCGGCGAGGAAGCCTCCTTTATCTGCCTGACCGACGGCATAACCGTTATGCCCCTGCCCTCGTCGCAGGACCACAAGGCCGTGTTCGACAACGACGAAGGCCCCAACACCGGCGGCATGGGCGCCTACAGCCCCGCCCCTGTCGTAACGCCGCAGCTGCACGCGCGCGTGATGCAGACCGTCATGCAGCCCGTGGTCGACACCCTGCGCGAAAGCGGCATCCGCTTCAAGGGCATCCTGTACGCCGGCCTGATGATCGAGGGCGGCGTTCCCAGCGTGCTTGAATTCAACGTGCGCATGGGCGATCCCGAGACCCAGCCCATCCTGTTCCGGCTGAAAAGCGATCTTGTAGACCTGATCGAGGCGGTCATTGACGAGCGCCTGCATGAGGTCTCTATCGATGTCGACCCGCAGCCGGCCGTGTGCGTGGTGATGGCCGCCGGCGGATACCCCGGAACATACGAAAAAGGCCTGGCTATTGAGGGGCTGGACCGGGCCGCCGGGCTTGCTGGCACCATGGTGTTTCATGCCGGCACGCGCCGGCAGGGGCCCGCGGTGGTGACAAACGGAGGACGGGTGCTGGGCGTGACCGCGCGCGGAACTTCAATCGCCGCCGCGATCGACACTGCCTACCGGGCTGTCAGCTCTATTTCCTGGCCCGGGGCACACTATCGAAGCGATATCGGAGGCAAAGCGCTGAAGCGATGAGCAACCAATGGATACTTGAGCGCCGGGACGTCTTTGAACGCGACCTGATTCAGGACTTCTTCGAGGCGAAGCTGTTTTTCGACACGGTCACGCGGGCATTCCAGCGCAACGGCACGGTTTCATTCGAGCAGCTCAATACCTGGGTGGGCACGGACGAGAACAAGGGGCCGCTGTGGCTGCTCAAGGACCACAGCCAGCGCCTGTACCGCACCAGCTCCAGTTCCGGCAGCCTGTATGAAAACCTGTTCGACTGGACCGTGGGATCGCTCTTTCATGAGACCATCAAGCTCAAGGAAGAGGCCTACCAGATCGAATCCTACAAGCCGCTGCTGGAAATGAAGATCAAAAACAAGACGCACGACGCGACGCTCGGCGCCATCATCCAGGAATACTTTGTGCTGATCGAGCGGGCCAAGGAAACCGTGCCGGTTGCGGTTGAGAATATCGCCGCACTGTTCAGCAGGACGCTCTACCATCTGCACGAAATAATATATGACGGCCGCGGCAACATGCTTATTGTGCTGCTGCTGCTGGAGGAAGAAAAGACCGCCGCCAGGGTGTTCGGCCGCGACAGGTACCGCGGCCTGCTCAAACGCATGTTCCCGGAAGGCCCGCATGCGGCCTGGCTCGCCGCGGGGCGCTATTACTTTGAAGGCGGCTGGCATCACCAGGCGCGCCCGTTTATCGAACGCGCCCTTGAAATCCAGCCGGACAACGCCTGCGCGCTTGAACTGCTCGCCGCAATCAGGGCGGCCGAAGAGCACAACGGAAACACTGCCGGCTGAGCCCCGGGCGGGCGGCAGTGCGGCACAAAAACCGTCACACAGGAAAGGAAATACCGTTATGAGCAAGCTCGTCGGAATAATTATGGGCAGCGACTCTGATATGGCGATCATGCGCGAGGCCTGCACGGCCCTTGATTCTTTCGGCATCGGCTACGAGGTTATCATCGCCTCGGCCCACCGCACCCCCGCGCGGGCGGCCCGCTGGGCCGAGAGCGCCTCTGAGCGCGGCCTGAAGGTCATCATCGCGGGCGCGGGCTGGGCCGCGCATCTTGCCGGCGTCATAGCGGCCGGCACCGTGCTGCCGGTGATCGCCGTGCCGATCGACTCGTCGCCTCTGAACGGCCTTGACGCGCTGCTCTCCATGGTGCAGATGCCCCCCGGCATCCCGGTTGCCACCATGGCAATCGGCAAGGGCGGCGCCCGCAACGCAGCCCTGTTCGCCGTGCAGATCCTTGCCGTGGGCGACAGCGGCCTGACCGCAAAGCTGGCCGCCTTCCGCCGCACAATGGAAGAACAGGTGATCGCCAAGGACGCCGAACTGCAGAAGAGCCTGAAATAAACGAGACAGCCGCACATCAGGGGCAATTTTACCCCCGCATCGCCCCATCCCTGCTGTCAATTTATTAATTTATGGGATGTCGCCTTGTGTCTTGCCGTGGCGCGTATCGGTCTTTACTCCAATCTATCCTTGATATCTTGCAGCCCATGTTCTTTTAAAATATGCATAAGGGCTACTTTTGTTTTTCTATTTGTATCCAATTCAACAGGGCCGAATCCCAGCAAGCCATCTGATATCGCCCGATAAAAATCATAGGCAAAGTCAAATAGTTTATACATGACCTCAAAAGATGGAATGTCTTGTCTTTCAGCACCCTGTTCGCTATGTGCAACAAACTTATGCCTATAGCGCTGGAACCTTTTTATGGATTCGCTGTTAGCCTTTCGGAAGTTTGCAACAATCAAATCCAAACTCCAGCTATAATCCTGACTTGTGGCGCCGAGATATTTTATTATAAAAGTATCAATAAGGTCTCTGTATTTCGGCTCAAAAGACTGTGCCCGAATCAGCCTCATAATGCCATCAATCGAATTTAATGCATGTACGGGATCAGAATTTTTCTTTATCTTTTCCCGCTCATATATTTTACAAATTTGGATAGCTATTGAATCTACGGCTGCATGCTGTGCATAAGCAAAAAAAGTTTTACCTCTTCCAAGCCTTTTAATTTCCTGGCTGTTTGCAGATATAAGTTCATACACATCCAAGGCTTCCCTCAACCTGAACAATGTACGAATAAGCTCAATGTTTGCATTATCGACGTGGGAGTCAGTCATGGAAGTTTATAACATCACCCCGCAGGCGTATTCTTAAAAATCAGCCCTGCATCCTCTTGCGTCAGCACAGTATCATACAGACCGATATTTTCACCCTCATGCTTGCTGATGCCAAGATAGCAAAGGCTTGAATCTTCATAGCGTTTAAATTTAAAAACAGCGTCGTTCATGAGTGCGCTATTGAATACCCCAAGGCTTACAAGAAGCTCGAAATCCTTTACCGTCAAGCCTGTGACTTTTTTGAACAAGCCCGGTTCAAGCTGCGAAATGACGTCTTTCAGGCAGCGCTCGCGGTAATCGGTCAAGTACATAAAAATCGGGATGCGCGTTGCAAACTTTTTGAGCTTATCTTGAATCTGTTTTCTCAGGCCCTTGTATTCTTTGTCCTGCTCAGTCAGCTCCCGTTTTTCTCTGGCGGATAGCTCCGCGTCATTGGCATCCTTGCGGGCCTTCTTCACAGCCTCGGATTTATTGATAATGGTCTCTATGTCCTGATTCAGGTTGCGGAACCCTTCAATATTCTTGAGAGCATCCATTGCCGCTTTGTTGCCCATAAGGCGTTTTAACGTATCGTTATTGACATTTACCAATGACGCATCTGCCCACCGGCGTGCAAGAAGAGTTGCAGTTGTGCCACTCAAGGCCATATCAAGCACGCCTGCGGCGTCAATCTGCTTCATAGAGCTGCCGTCGTATGCCAGCACAGGCAGAAAATTGATAAATTCCTCAACCTTCTTTTCGGGGTTCGATTCATTCACATTCAGGCGGCAGCTGTATTCGGCAATCTGCCGCAAAGCCCGGTCCGGCGCGAAATCAAAAACATAGCATTCTTCCTTAATGATTTGTTCCTGATTAGGGGAAGTCCCGTCCGGGTTTTTGATCGTCCAGGGGGATTGCACCCGGAATGCGGCCTGAAAATATGTTTCGGGTGTGGTAATGCTGCGCAACATGAAAATCCCGCCCCACGGCTTCACCGTAACGCCCGTGGTCAGCTTCCCGCACGACAGGGTAATGGTCTTGGTCGAGAGAGGATTTTCCATTGCCTCCTGCACGGGTGGCAGGGCTGCAGCCCCGATTCCAGCCGCGCTTCCGGCGGCCACAATGATCTGGTAGTCATGGTAAAAACGGTTCTGCCGCTTCGCCAGTAAATTCCGCATGGCATGGCATGCTGCAACGCTTGGTAAAAACCAGAACGTGTGCGAAAGCACATTCAGCAGCCGCACATCTGAAAACGGCATCGGCGGTTTCTGCGCGCCAGGTTTTAAATTGTCAATGCTGGTCGGCATGAACGCGCCACGGATCAAATCGAGCCACTTCTGGACCTCGTCCTGATATTTAAATTTTGCCTTGCCGCCGATACCCTCAGCGGAGAAGAACTCATTCAAATCAAACTCATTGAACTCGCCCTGCATGGCAATTTCGCGGATGGCATCCGGCAACTGATAGGTCAAAAGCACCATCCGAGGCAATGCGGCATACGGATTATCCGGCCCTTCCCATTGAAGCTTTGCCCGCTGTTCATCCGAATACGTCCAGTTAAATATCTGTTCTTCGATGAACTCACCCGATGCTATTGCCCGAAAAGGCGTGCCGGACAGGTAAAGATAGGCATCCGTGGTAATCGGTATGATCTCTTCATCATAATCCTCAATACCTTCACCTTCGCCAAACTGTATTTCCCTTTTGTCCTCAGCTTCGAAAAGCTCCTTCGCGCTCTCACGCCACGCGCCGTAGTGATATTCGTCCAGAATCACACAGTCCCAGTGTGTAGCGTGAGCCCATTCATTCTTGGTTTTGATACCGCCCGTGCTGGTGTTGCGGCCCATATAGTCCTGAAACGAACCGAAGCACACAAACGGCTTCCTCTTGTCAGCCTCCTCATAGGATAACCCGCCCGGCTTAATAAACTGCCAGCCATTAAAATCCACATGGCATTGCAGGTCTTCTTCCCAGGCGCTTTGCACGGCCGGTTTAAAGGTCAGAACCAGCACTTTACGCCAGCCCAGCTTCTTTGCCAGTTGATAGGCGGCAAAGGTCTTGCCGAAGCGCAT
>CAIRTM010000058.1 GCA_903881505.1 uncultured delta proteobacterium
TGATAAAGAGGCCCCTGCCGAGCATAAGTTTTTTTATTTGACCGACATCCTTTTTCAGAATCAGAAAAAGAAATATGGTGGCCAGCGGGATGGCAAAACCAGCGGGCCCCTTTGTCAGCAGCGCACAGCCCATGGCGGCATATGACAGGAGGAAATATTTCCGTGCGCCGTTTTGTGTTTCATAGCCACAATAAAAAAGAAGCAGAGCAAGCGTTACCCAGAATGCAAGCAGGGGATCAAAGTGAACACTTAAGCCGACGCTAAAAAACTTTCTGGAGGTAAACAGAATAAGCGCGGCAAGCAGGGCCGTCTGGGGATCGTACAGTTTTCGCGCAAATAAATAGACCAGCAGTATTCCTGCGAGAGTTGCCAGCGCAGACGGCAAACGGGCCGGAAACTCCGTTACATCGCCAAACGGCTTTGAGGCAAAGGCAATGAGCCAGAACAAAAGGGGCGGCTTGTCGGGATATGTTTCCGCGTTTAAATGCGGAAGGATATACTGGCCTGTTTCCATCATTTCCCTGGCAATCTGGGCATATCGGGGATCATCGGGGCCGTACAGGTCCCAGCCGCCCAGATTAACAAGCATGATAAAGGCGCAGACAGCAAATAAAAAACAGAAGATCAGGGTGTTTTTCTGCATTCGAGCCCCGCTTTGCTGTCGGCAGATTCTTTTATACAGGAACATACTAATTAATCCCGCTTGCGCTTTAACTATTTTTCTTTGGTGCCCGCACAGCCTGACTCTATTTCGTAACGTAAATACCTTCTTTTCATCCAGCACACGGCAAGCAGATCCATGAAGGACCTGAAGACCCTGTTGAATACATTATATTTTGATGTTCCGAATTCCCGGGGCCGGTGATTCACCTTGACCTCTTTGACCTTGCCCCCTTCCATCTTTACCAGCGTTGGGAAAAAACGGTGCATGCCCGAATAAAGCTTGAGCCTTTTTGCATACTCGCCCCTGAACACCTTAAGCGAGCACCCAACATCCTGAATGTTTTCTCCGCTGAGCCTGTTTCTTACTGCATTGGCAATGCGCGAGGACACCCTCCTAACGAATGTATCGTTGCGCTTGTAACGCCAGCCGCACACAAGGTCATATTTTCCTATAAAGGGCAGCATGCCGGGGATATCGTGCGGATCATTCTGCAAATCGGCGTCCAGCGTAATAATAATATCTCCCAGGGCCGCTTTAAAGCCCGCGTCAAAAGCCGAAGTCTGACCGCAGTTGTTTTTGAACCGGATACTGCGGATGCCCTGAAATCTCTGGCCGAGTTTCTCGATGCGCTGCGGGCTTGCATCTGTTGAGCCATCATCAACAAATATGATTTCATAGGAACGCTTAATAGACTCAAGCACGCCTATCAACTCTTCGGTGAACGGTTCAATGCTTTGCTCTTCATTAAATACCGGTACGACCACCGACAGGTAAGGAATCTGGCTCATGGCATGATTTTAAATATAGTTAATAATTGTTCTCAAAAAAATATAATAATTTTGATACATTCTGCCCCCCCCCCCCCTTTTTTTTTGCCTGTTAACAAACCGGGCGCCAATCCGTAGCCCCACCTTCCGGGTTAAACACGCGCTTTCTTGAATTTGTCTTTTTTCCAAAATAGCAGACTTCGTTCAGCTTTGCTATATTTTATGGGGGGGCTGCCTCTGTTCTCGGCTCTGCAGCATGTTCTCATACATGCTGCTTGCGCCCTGATAATAGGTTATGGCTTCTTCAACAAGATCCTTCCGCAATGTAATTTCCTTTTCACTGCTCGTTACGGGGTCGAGCCTGTAGCACTTGCTCCCGCCTGTGGGAGCAAGTGTCACCAGCGTATTGTCCTTTAAATAGCCCAGGGTCAGATGATTGCTGGCAAAGGCGCGATTGTCTCCTGGCTGTGTCTTAAAAACCGACCGGCCTACAAAGCTGCTCGCGTATTGCCAGTTGAGCAGGTCAAAAAGTGTCGGAGCGATGTCGATCTGGCTCGTAAGCTTTGCGACGGTGGCGGGCTTTATTATTTGGGGGCCGTAAAAGACACAGGGAATTTGATAATTTCCGACTGAGATTTCGTTTTTACCGCCGCTGCGCGTACAGTGGTCGGCGATGAACACGAAAATCGTATCGCTAAACCAGGGCCGCGTTGCGGCGTTTTTGATAAGTTCGCCCACGGCAAAGTCAGCATACTTGACCCCGCCGGCTCTCCCGTCACCCGAAGGAATATTTATTTTCCCCTCCGGATAGGTGAAGGGTCTGTGGTTCGAGGTCGTCATGATAAACGAAAAAAACTTCTTACCTCTTTGATATGAAGCATCGGCCTCCCTCACCGCACGACGGTAGATGTCCTCATCACAGACCCCCCAGGCGTTGGAAAACGTGATTTCATCAGAGGATAGATCGGCACGGTCAATGACCCTGAAACCGTTGCCCCCGAAAAATTCCTCCATGTTGTCAAAATAGCTGTGCCCGCCGTAGAAGAAAGAAGTCTCATAGCCGCGCTGAACAAATGGGGTGCCGATGGTGAAAAGGCCTCCGTTGTTCGGCCGTTTCACGATTGACACCGGCGGCGTCGGCGGCGCGGAAAGCGCTATGGCTTCAAGCCCGCGCACGGTGCGGGTGCCTGTGGCGTACAGGTCGCTGAAAAAAAGACCCTGCCGGGCAAGTTCGTCCAGGTTCGGTGTCAACCCCTTTGTGCCGCCCAGAGCGTGCAGAAAATCGCCGCTCATGCTTTCAAGGACTACCAGAACAACATTGTGACGGGCTTCCGGGGCGCGGCCGTTTTCCACTGTGCGCCAGATTTCGGGCACCGGCCCGGGCGGCGTTATAAATCCCTGGTTTGCTGGGCAGACGGCACGGCGGAAACGGCGGGTTAGATCCTGCGGGTCGCGTGTTGCATATCGTTTGGCATATTCAAGCCGGTTATTAAACAGGGCTTCAAAAAAGGAGCACATGCCGTTCTTGGAAAGTTCATTATTAATCCTGTTAGACAATATTTCTCTGGAGGTGCCGGTGATGCAGACAGCGCTGCACAGCGGCAGCAGCAGAATGAGACTCCCCACGGCGGCCCGCTTGCGCCAGGGCGCGGGATGCCGCAGACAGCGGTCAATGTAGCGCTTCATTGCGGCAAAAAACAAAAGCGCCAGCAGGCCGATACAGGGCAGGATTATTTCAAGCGGGTAGGACTGTCTGATATTTTCAGTCACCTCGCGCTGGTATACAAGATAATCGACCGCCACAAAGTCGAACCTGGACTCAAATTCCTGCCAGAAAAGATATTCCGCACAGGCCGTAAAAAGCAGCAGCGCAAACAGGGCAATGAAAATGCCGTAGATCAGAAATCGCAGGCGGCTGGAAACGAAGACCGCCTGCGGTGCATATGCAAGAAACGCCGCAAGCGGCACCATGAAATACGTGAATGCAACTGCATCATAAAACAGACCGGATGTAAAGGCTAGGGACAGGGCTTCTATGCTCATATCGGCATCAGCGGCACTTTGAAACAGCAGAGCACAGCGTGTTGCCAGGGAAACAAAAAGAAAAACAACGCCTACCCCCATTATAAGGTCAAACAGCGAAGAAGGCACCCGGAACAGAGACCCGCCGTCTGTTAGTTCCTCTTCGGTCAGCAGCCTTTGGCAGGCACCGCTGTTAATAGGTGAACGATCGTCTTTTTCCATTGTTTTCATTTATGGACTCGTCAAACTTTTTTAAGGAAAAATACCATGTGGTTATTACAGGAACATTAGATTGCTATTAAAAAGATGTAATACATGAAGGAGTGCATTAAAATGACGCTCTCGAAAAAAACCATGTTGTCGAGCTGCGCTGCTTTCTCAGGCATTGCAGCGGATGGCAAGGACGCAGCATTTTTTCGGTTTTGCCTTGCTTGCGAACTTCCAACAAATTAAAAATTTGAACTACATCGTAGGTGCGTTCCCTGTTGGTTGCCGCGTGCGGCAAAGGTGTGCTTTTTATAACTAACATCAAACGTGAAACCTCATTTTGGAGCCTTGCATACAAAAAAACCGCCTTCGTGGCACAAAATTCCATACGATACACAAACAGGAATTTTTTTGATTGGTGCAATGAAGGTAAAAATTTGTGTCTGCAACCGGTTTTAAGCCGTCGATAATGAGCATAGTTTTTTAACTGATTAGTTCAATTGCTACCGTAGACCGCCAGCGCTACGAACACAAAAGCATGTAGCCCTCGACTGATTTTGATGACTTTTTCTGTATTCAGGAGGACTTGTATCGCCCACGTGTGGGCAGAATCCATCAATGGCACCCGGCAGGCCTGTTTCGGCAGCTGTTCTCCATCCGGCTGCTTCCCCCCAAAGCCGGGAAGGCTAGTTTCTGTAGCTTTTATTGGTGTACAGCAGGCCCGGCAAAAGCGCATAGGCAAGAGCATCTTTTTGCATCTCCGGATCAATATCCGATGGCACGAGCTGTCTATCCGCCGTAACTCTGAACTGAAGAGGTTTCATTTTCGGCCGCTGCACAATCAGATTGTCGTCAAGCAGGTATGCGTGGGTATCTCCATACTGCATAACAGCCCTGCCCGGTATGTTCTCAGGCAAATTCAGCAGGGATTGTCCAATCATGGGGTGACTGCAGCTTATCCCCATAATATCGAGAACTGTTGCGGGCATGTCAATCTGGCTTGCCACCCTGTCATACGTGCCCGTTTTAATACCGGGAGCTATAATCAGGCCCGGGATGTGAAATTTATTAATCGGGATAAGCTCCTGCCCTCTCAGCCGGGTGGAATGATCGGCAATAACCAGAAAAAGTGTATTTTCATAATACGCAGCGGTTTTTGCCTTGTCGAAAAAAAGCCCGAGCGCATAATCAGTGTATTTGATTGCGTTGTAGCGGCTGCTTTCACTTTGTTCATACAACTCGATTCGTCCATCGGGAAATTCAAACGGATCATGATTTGTAGTTGTCAATATCAGCGCAAAAAAAGGCTTTTCACCATGCGAAATAAACGTTTCATGGGCCTTATTAAACAGATCTTCATCTGAAACACCCCAGGAGCCTAAAAAAACAGGATCCTTAAAACTATCCTGATCATGAATAGCCGTAAAACCATTCCCGATAAAAAAAGACTTCATATTATCAAACGTGCTTTTGCCGCCGTAAATAAATTCAGTGTGATAGCCGCCGCGCTTTAACAATTCCGCAATCGTAAAGAAATCCTGCCGGGAATTTTCAAGCGCGACAACGCTTTCCCCGGGCGTTGGTAAAAAGCCCGAAATTACAGCCTCAATACCCCTGACCGTTCGTGTTCCGGTGCTGTAGAGGTCGGTAAACAGAAGTCCCTCTCTGCTTAAACGGTCCAGATTCGGAGTAAGGGGCATACCGCCCAAGCATCCGACATACTCCGCCCCGAGGCTTTCTTCAAGTATAATGACAAGATTGAGCGGCCGGCTGCGAGGAAATTGCGACTGATGGAAATGAAGCAGGGGATTATCGGGTGAGCCCATTCCGTCGGGTGTAATCCTGTTGAGCGACATGACCCTGCGCAAAATTTCTTCATCTGACATTTTCCCATACACAGCTGACGGGTCCTGTTCGTGCCTGGTTACCTGATACAAGGCATACGTAAGACTGTAGGTTGAGCTTATGCCAAGCTGGTTTACAAGAGGATGCATTGAAAATGCGGCATCGCTTATGTTGACCGGGCGATGGGAAAAACTTGAGCGTATCCCCAGGAAAAGAAGCGGGAACACAACGATGGCCATGAAAATTCTTTTTGTCAGCGAAACCGGTGGTAGGGCGGCAAGAGCACGGGATGATTTTTTGAACACCAGCCATACGGTCAGGGCTGTTATGACCAAAGCCGCCGCTAACATCAAGGGATAGCCCCTGGCAATCATGAGGGCAACTTCCAAACCCGAAAACATATTCTGCAGAAATATCCGGTCCGGTCGTACGCTGAACTCGTCCATATATGAAAAGGTTGCCATTTCCAAAAAAACAAAGATACCGGCAACTACTGCAAGGTAGCCGGCAAAGACAGCACGCGTTTTTCTGACGGCTTTCCCCGGGAAAAAAATCATGCCCGTAACGGGAAGCGCCAAAACAGAGCAGAGCAGCACTGTATCCATTCTCAAACCGACCGGGAACACAAGCAGAAGGTTGTCAACATCTGCGATGTTTTCGTAAAACCTGATACACAACAAGGCCCTGAAAACAGCAAACATAACAAGGCAGCCGCCGTAAAATATCAAAGCTGGCAGCAAAAGGCGCATCGACGAGATAAAGGTGTTCTCGGCATGTGTTGTGGGAGCAGGCATCGTGTTCTTTCCTCCTTAAATCGGGGTACAATCAATAAGGCGTATGGGTCTTATTCCAATATACAAGCATCATGCTGTTGCTGGCTGAGATACCTGTGATCCCTGCATCAAAGAGTGCTTCAGGAACAACTGCGGGAAGAAAGCCCGCTTATGTGCCCGGCAAAAAGTTGAAACGATCGATATCCTGCTGAAGAAGGATGACCCTTACGTCCTTTGATGACGCAAGTTCCTCAAGAAGTTCCGGGTCATCGGGCACGTGGTAGACAAACAGCGGAATGTTGCGAAGCGCGATTCGGGTGCGGGGTCCGTAGATCGGCTCGACGCGGGTGCCGCTGTTAAGGCTCATTGCGGTGAACCCTCCGAAGTAGTAGATCTCCTTGAACACATCGACAATCAGTGGGGACAGTATGTTCGATTCGAGTAATGGCCTGCAGTCATAAATTGTCTGAAATCCGGCCTGTTTGACTGCCAGCAGACTGAAAGGGGCCTCTCCTTCGACGTAGACACGATCTTTCAAACCAGTTCGATCCGTAATCTGTTTCAGCTGCTCGAGCGCAGCCTGAAGCTGGCTTCTGTCCAGGTGGCGCAGCTTCTTCCAGTCGAGCCAGAAGTAACCATCCCCCCCGACAGTGGCGAACAGTGTGTCCAGAGTCAGCAGGGCACCGTTGGGTTTTTCGTAGTGGCGAGAATGGGAGACGATGAACTCACGCATCTCGGTATCGTAGTATACGTCGAGTTCGGTGCCCCGGGCTCCTCGATAAAACGCGTAACTGATGCTTTCGATCGAGTTCCGAACCCGAACCGGGCCGCCATCAGATCCGTCAGTAACAAGACCTCTTGTCGCCCAAACTTTACGGGGTTCGTTATATACGGTGGCGTTGGTCCGCTGTTTTAAATTATAATCAACCCAGGCGATAGTCAGGATGAATCCTGTCATAACCCACCCGGCAGTCACAAGCAGGAGGGCACGACTTCGCGGCCCAGGTTTTGCTCCCGAGGTGTTCCGCGCTTGTAGTCCAACCCATAGCAGCGCGCATGCAACGGCAAAAACGGAGAGCTGCAGAAGGGAACCTGTTGATGCGCATGCCGGATTTACAGCGATTGACGCGACTTTGGAGCTCAGGAGCGAAGCTCCCGTAGCAAAGCACAGGATAGAACGGCGATTTAGCATGAGCAACTCATGTGCAAAAACCCGGTACATCTCGGTGGTTTACGTATTCTTTTGTTACGTCGTAACTGTAACAGCGGCGATTGAAAAACAAGACCGGTTGTTATTGTATGAAGTGGGCTTTTTTGTCAGACCCCGCAGAATAAAATTAGAAGATGCTCATTAAGGAAACATTGAATGGCAATTAAAAAAAATTAATTGTAAGGGCGGCTCAAAGAGAAGAAAAATGGAGCATCTGCGCGGGATGGCGAACTCTGCCACTGTGCGTATGAGTGTGATTGAAACGCTGGAGATGACGCTTGCTATCGGCCGCGGCGGGCCGCTGGCCGCGAAAAACACGGCATATGATTTTCTTGCACACTGCCCTGAAAAGATTTATCATATGCACGCGTACGACAACCGGGGCGTGATTGATTTAAGGTCCATCCTGCGCGCGGCCGCACGGCAGGGCAGAGAATATATACAGCAGGCCCGGGACCCGGTGAAGCGGCCTGAAAGGACATGACCATGAAAGAATCCTCCGTCATGCAGGATCTGGAAAGCCTGGCCGACCGGCTTGATATAGCAGTAAACAGCGTAAACCTGAGAAAGTATTCCTATGGCATCAAGAGCGGCCTGTGCCGCGTCAATGGAAGCTATCGGGTCATCCTTGATAAGCACCTGCACCTGTCGGAAAAAATAGACGTGCTTGTCGACGCGCTGCAGGAGTTTGACGTTAAAACCGACGACCTTGACCCGCATCTGCAGCGCCTGCTGTGCAAAAAGACCTCCCGCCCCTATCAGGCCGCACTTGATGAAAGTTCCCCGGGCGCGCAGGCCTGAGGGCCGGCACGCGGGTACATTTATTTTTTAACAGCGCATGTGTTTTTGAAAGAGAGTTCCGCAATCCATTGTGGTCAGGCAGGGCACGTATGATGAGCCGGGTTCGGATGCGGGTAGTCACGTTTGCCGCCCTGGCGCTGCTCTTGAGCGCAGGTTCCTGCGCTCATCCGATTTCAAGGCAGCTGAGGGAAGAAGCAAAGCGGGAGAACCTGACCTTTTCAATGGTGCTTAAAAATCCCGCGGCATATGCCGGCCGTACCGTGCTGTGGGGCGGGCAGATTATCGAGACCATGAATTTCAACGATGGCGCTGAGATCATCGTACTTGAAACCCCTCTCAGCTATCTGGGAGAGCCGGGTACCGCCCAGTCATCGCGGGGAAGGTTTATTGCAAAAAGCCCGGATTTTCTTGACCCGGCCGTTTACAAGGCGGAACGTGAAGTGACCCTTGCGGGCGAGGTGATCGGGGCCCAGCAAAGGGAGCTGGATAAAACCAGCTACACCTATCCTGTTGTCAGGATCAGGGAACTCTACCTCTGGGAACCGTATTACTACCAGCCGTATCCGGACATGTACTGGCATGATCCCTTTTGGGGGCCGTATTATTTGGCTCCCGGACCGCCCTACCCCTTTTACTGGCATCACGACAGAGACCACGTGCGGCCGCACGAAAAAAAGCCTCAAAAATAGGCCGCGGCCGAGATACGGCACGGGCGTTATTCAGGAATACTCCCGCCTTCTGCGAGGCATGGCGACGGGGGAGAAGAGCGGTTGAGAGCAGATTAATGGCATGCTGTGCGGCGGTGGATTGCGCCATCAAGAGACTGCCACGGCTTTTCCATCCTCCGCAGCAGGCTCAAGCTGCTGCGGAGGGGCGGCCCCGCCGTTTAAACCGGCAGCAGGGGTTTGTCATTGCGAATGAAGTACCTGTGCGCCGGAGGTATCACTTTAACGAAGGCGGAAAGCAATCGCAGACTTTACAATGCTCTAGTGCAGGCTGTTGCGCAGGTTATAATAGAGAATCCAGTACAGGGCCGCGAGTCCGTCCTTCCAGTTTATCTTTTTACCCTCGGAGTAATCCCGCCCGCTGTAGGAGATCGGAACCTCGTAAATCCGGCACTTCATCTTGGCGAATTTGGCGGTGATTTCAGGTTCAATGCCGAAGCGGCGTGAGCGGATTGAAAACCGCTGCAGCAGAGAAGCCCTGAAAACCTTGTAGCATGTTTCCATGTCCGACAAATTTATATTGGTGAAAATGTTGGAAATGTGGGTGAAAAATTTATTGCCGACGTAGTGCCAGTACAGATGCACGCGCTGCGGGCTGCCGAGGAAGCGCGAGCCGTAGACGACATCGGCCCGGCCGTCAAAGATCGGGGCCAGCAGCTTCGGATATTCCTCCGGGTTGTATTCAAGATCGGCGTCCTGAATGATGACGATGTCGCCGGTAACGTTTTTGAACCCGGTGTTGAGGGCCGCGCCCTTGCCCTGATTGCGCTCGTGGAAAATGATCTTCAGGTCGGGTTCGTTTTTCTGTATCTTCTGCAGAAGCTCACGCGTGCCGTCGGTCGAGCAGTCGTCAACCAGGATGATCTCCTTGTCGACGGGGACATTTCTGACGCGCTGCAGCAGGGAGCGCAGCGTGCTGTTTTCATTGTACACGGGAATAACAACGGATAATTTCATACTAACTCGCTGTGGGAATGTCTGTCCGTCTGCCGTGCCGCTACCCTAATACACTTGGGGGAAAAAGTAAATATATCGCTGTGCTGTCCGGGGGCCGCCGGCGTCAATGACACGGCGGGTAGGGTCAGCGAACGTCAGTTCCCGCATCTGGGCGCTGCAGCATAAAACGCTTCATAGACTTCGCGCAGGGGGAGTTTCTTCCTGCGGGCAATCTGCGCGCAGGCTTCATACTCCGGCACGAAGCGTTTTTCGTTCGGGCCGTGCAGCACCTTCGCGCGCACCGTTCCGAAGCGGGTTTTGACCAAAGCCGTTTCGCGCGCAAGCGTCATGCGCTCGGCCGGATGCATGCGCACGCCTGCCGTGGTGGTGTGTTCCAGCATGGCTGCCCCCAGGACATGGCGGTCTTCCGGGCGGCTGACAACCGTGAGCAGCACACCGGGGCGGTTTTTTTTCATCTGGGCCGGGATGAAGGCAACGTCGAGCGCGCCGGCCTCAAACAGCTTTTCCATGGCAAATCCTGCCCACTCGGGCATCATGTCGTCAATAGTGGCTTCAAGCACGAACACACGCTCCTGCGCTGAAGGAGCCTGCAGTTCTCCCTGTATAATGCGCAGCATGTTGGGTATTGTCTCGTGCTCCCGGCTGCCGGCCCCGTAGCCGACAGCCTGCACGCGCATGGCGGGCATGGCGCCGAAGGAGGCGGCAAGCGTGCTGATCAGGGCCGCGCCCGTGGGGGTTACCAGCTCGGCGCGCACCCCGTTGTCGCAGACCGGCACTCCCTTGAGCAGCAGTACGGTTGCCGGCGCAGGCACCGGCAGTGTTCCGTGTTCGCAGGTGACAAAACCGCCTCCAAGCGGAACGGCCGAAGAGCTGATGTGCTGCGCATCAAGATATTCGAGCGCTATCAGTGCGCCGACTATATCGATAATTGAATCCACCGCGCCGACTTCGTGAAAATGAACTTCGCAGGGTTTTTTGCAGTGAACCCGCGCCTCAGCCTGCGCAAGGCGCTCAAACACGGACAGGCTGCCCTCTTTAACGCGCACGCTCAGGCGGCTTGAGGCTATCATCTTCTCAATGTCGTCCAGGGTACGATGATGATGGTGATGATGGCTGTGTTTTTTTTCAGGGGCAGTTATTACCCGCACGCGTTTGCCGGATATGCCGTGACACATGGCCGCAGATATCTGAATGCGGTAATCGCGCAGGGACAGCTTGCACAGTTCAGCAACAAGGTGTTTCTTGGGCACGCCGAGGTCAACCAGGGCCGCCAGGGTCATATCGCCGCTGATGCCGCTGAAACAGTCAAAGTAAAGAGAACGCATATACAAGGCCTTTCATGTCCGCCAACCCGCGGCGTACATCTGTGGCGGCGGTATCAGGCGTGTGTAAGCATTGCAAAGGTAAAAAAATATATCACGAATACGAGGTGTGTGTAAAATCAAATGCGGCCGGAAAGGCTGCAAAGCGCCGCATCCGGCGCCGGCATTGCTTTGCGCGTGGAAGTAAAAATTGATGCATGCGATGGTAATGAATTCAGGCATTACAAGTCTGGCTATAATACGCAGGGCTGCCTCTGTGGCGCGGCCCTATCCTGCGGCTGCGCTGATACTAGCCAATATCCGCTTGTCCAATCCGGTGTCGAGCTGCTGCGGCGCACAGTAGCTGACCGGTTCCAGCACGAGGCTGCCGTCGAGAAAGGCAGCCTGCAGGGGAAGAGCATTGTGCAGGGCCTCCCTGAGCGCCGCGCTCTGTTCGGCCCTTGATCCCGGAACCGCACTGGCATGGAGCCGCAGGCGGCAGACTGCCGGCCCGCAGACGGCCTCGGCCCGGTAATTAAGCAGCCCGTCCACGGCAAACAGGGCCTCGTCAAGATCGGGCAGACCCAGGCGGGAGCCGTTGGCGAGCGCAACCCCCCGTCCGATCCTTCCGCGCACGTGTTCCATGCATCGCAGGATGGTTCCGCACGGACAGGGCTCAGGCAGCATGCGCGCCATGTCGCCGGTGCGGTACCGGATGAGCGGCATGCCGGTCCTGATAAGCGTGGTGAAGACGATTTCGCCCGTGCGACCGTCCGGCACGGGCGCGCCGGTTTCCGGGTCAACGATCTCGATATACAGATCGGCCTCCCGCAGGTGATAGCCCTGCCGCGCCGCGCAGTCCACTCCTCCGCCAAGCCCCGTCTCGGTCATGCCGTAATGATGATATGCCCGGCAGCCCCAGGCCTCCTCGACCGCCCGGCACAGCGAGTTGGGGACATAGTCGCTTGTGAGAACGGCGCTGTTGACGGCAATGGCCCGGCCGCTGGAAGAGCGCGCCAGGCCCAGCACCTGCACGGGCATGCCGACCACTCCGGTGACGGCTTTTTCCTTCATGAAGGAAAGCGTTTGTGACGCATCACGTACCGGGCCATGAATGATTCCGGCTGCGCCGATCCGCGCAAGCGCGCGCGCGAGCAGATTGCCGGCGCTGTCGGGCGCCTCACCCGGAAGCAGGATCAGAACCCGGTCGCCGGGCCCGGTAAAGGCCGACATGCCCGCTGCGAAGAATTCCAGGGTGCTTTCAAGGTCAGCTGCCGTGAAATACAGGCGCTTGGGCGCTCCGGTCGTGCCCGAGGTAGGCAGGGTCACGACGCGCTGTATTTCACTTTGTGATACGCAGAGAAACCGTTGCGCACCCGCGCGCAGATCATCGGCCGTTGTAAACGGCAGGCGCGCAATATCCGGGAGGCCGCCGATAGGAACGCCGCAATCCTTGAGCCGTCCGCGGTAAAAAGGGCTGTGTTCCCGCACGCGCCGGACGGTTTCGCGCAGCCTGTGCAGCTGCCAGCATGCAAGGCCGCCTCGGGTCAGCGGGCTGCAGCCGGTTTTGGCCGCGATCCAGGGTTCAAGCGGTGTGGGCGTCACGGGCTTTTCCGGGTGCGGCCGCGATACAGGCTTTCGCCGGCACGGCTTGTGAGGTTATAGGCGCAAAACGGCACTATGTGCCCTTCCGGGCTGACGATGAAAATATGGCAGCGGTGCAATCGCTCCAGGTCAAGGGTCCAGGCGTCCTGGAACGCCATGCCGGAAACGGTGAAAAGATGCGTTCGCGCGCGCTCCAGAAAGGCGTCCCAGCCGCCGAGGCTCAATTGCGGCGTGCTGCTTTCCGCCTGCGGATACGCCCAGGCGCGCGCAACAAAATCGCGGGCTTTTTCAGCCGCGTTGCAGGCGCAGGGCTGCGGGCTGTGCGGCAGGGCCTGCAGGCGTCCGTCGGCCATGTACACGAAGGTGCCGTGGAATGAACACATCGCGTGCTCGGATGAGGCCGGACTGAGAGCGCGCAGCTCAAGAAGCCCGCCGCTCTGGTCGACCACGCAGCGCATGCAATCGGGAAGCGTCATGCGGTTTTCATGGGCGGGCTGCTGCGGATACCTGCCGAAATAGCTCACGGGCTGGAAATGCACGCCGCGAACCACGGGGCTGCACGCAAGCCCCGCCCGCAGGATCGATCCAAGTTCGTGGTCGTTGATTCCGGGTACGACGGTTGCCACCAGCACGACACCGATGTTCTGCTTTGCGCAATTTTCGACAGCCCGCTGTTTCAGGCTGAAGAGCTTTCTCCCGCGCAGGCGTTCATAGGCCGCATCATCGGTTGCGTCGAACTGCAGGTAGACAGTTGACAGGCCCGCGTCGGCAAGCCTCTTCAGGTACCCGGGGTCGCCCGCGATACGCAGGCCGTTGGTGTTGACCTGTATGAACGGGAACCCCCGCCTTCTTCCCAGCGCAACGATCGTTTCCAGATCATCGCGCATGCAGGGCTCGCCCCCCGAGAGCTGGATGTTGAACGGCCCGCCGGCATCGAGCAGGCGGCTGTACCATCCGTCGATCGTGCGCAGGTCAGGATCGGGCCCGGCCGCAGGGCCTGAGGACGCAAAGCAGAAACTGCAGCTAAGATCGCAGCGCCGGGTTACCTCGAGCAGCACGCAGCAGGGCTTCTGGCCGTGGCCGCTGCAGGTTGTGCAGCCGGAGGGGCAGTTCTCCGGAAACTGCGCTGGGCGGTTGTCCTGCCAGATCGCTAACGTGTCAGCATCGCGCCAGATGACCGTGCTGAAATCGCCGTGGCGCGGACAGGTTTTTTCAAGATAGAGGCTGCCTTCGCGCAGCACCCTGCGGGCGGCAATGCGCTCGAGGCATTCGGGGCAGACGCTCCAGGTTGAGGCGTCCGGTGCGCTCATTATGAACTGCTTTCGGAAGGATCAATCCCGTTCTCAACCAGAAGATCCAGTATCTTTCTATAGGTTGCCAGCACGATATCCCTGCACGCTGACCTGTCCGGGCTGCGCATCAGGATTGCCGCGCAGTCGGCGCCTCCGTAGGTTGAGCCGATGTCATTTTTAAACCAGTATGCAAGCTCGGTGAGCATCGTGGCGCAGCCCGGCTTCATTTCTTCGCTGCCGGAGCCCCTGCCCGCGTAGTAGGAAATCAGGCAGGCACCTCCGGTGAGCACGCCGCAGGTGTTGCCGCTGAAGGCAATGCCGTGGCAGAGGCCTCCTACCGAGCGCACCAGGTCCGGGCTGCTTTTGCCCTGCATCTCGAGCGCCATGAGAAACATGATCTGGCTGCAGCAGTAGCCTTGAGCGCTCAGGTCGAGCAGTTTGAAATGCAGATCATCCATGCGGGCTATCCTTTCGTGCGAGAATCAGGCAGTAGCCGGCCTTCCGGGGGCTGATGAACTGCGGCAGGCCGGGCAACGCGCTGCGTCCCTGCAGCAGGGCCGCGGCGGCGAATTCCTGCAGGCTGCGGGTATGGTCCTGCCACAAGGTCACGCTGAAACCGCAGCTCCCGAGCAGCCCGGCGAGCGCGTCCGGGTCGCTCCTGTCATATACATCGGATATAACGGCAATGCCAGACGGTATCAGCACGCGGTGCATCTCCCGCAGACAGGCGTGCGGGTCGGCCGCGATCGAAAGCACGCATTCGCACAGCACGCAGTCGAACGCGGACGTCTTTGCCGGCAGATGCTCAATGCGGCCGGCCATGCAGTGCGGACCCCGTGCCGCAAGGTCGACACCGGCAGCCCGGTAGCCGAGTTCGCGCAGGCGCGAAACAACCGCTCCCGTGCCGCAGCCGGCGTCAAGCACGCGGGCCGGGGGTGCAAGGCCGCAGGCCGCCAGCGCCTCCTCGGTCAGAACAAGCCCGCCGGGCCGCATGATCTCCAGGGGCTTTTCGGACACGCCGCAGGAGCACGCCTGACCGGTCACTTGTCCTCCAGTATTTTTTCAGCCTCGGCCATGCGTGTGAGCGCGAGCTCTTCCGGGATATAGACAATGCCGCATCGGGGGCAGCGCTGCAGCTCGACCGGAAACGCGCTTCCCATGTAGGCGATCTCCACCATGCCCCGCTCAAGGGCAATGCCGCAGGCCGCGCACAGCCAGGACGGTTCCTTCGCGCCGGTTGTCATATATCCGCCCTTTCCCTGATCTCCATGCGGTGGCTGTAGGCGGTATGCACGGTAAACGGGCCGCTGCCCGTGCCGGTATACTCCACCCAGTACGTGACGCTGCCGACCCTGTGATGGGCAAGGAAGCGGTCTGTGCCGGGGCGCGTGAGCTTCCTGCCCGTCTGTTCGGCATGCTCGATGACACGGGTGATGTCATGCGTGAGAATGAAGCGCTCTTCCAATACGGCCTGAACATCGGGCGCGATAATGAGTTCAGGCCTGCCGTCGGTCTCGGGCATGGTTTCCTCCTTTATGCCGGCACACAGGCGGCGCTTGAGCCGGGCCCGGTTGTCGCGGCGCTGCGACCAGGTAGGGCAGGCCCGGCCGGCCCGGCCCGGAGCGTCATCCTCGAACAGGAGATCAAGCATGTGCAGGCAGCGCTTTCCCTGGCCGGCGAAAAGGTCGCGGCACATGCTGCAGTAGGTAAGATAATCACGGGTGCTTTCGCGCATGCGCCGCCCGATGCCTGCGCGCGCAAGTTTGTTGTTGGCAAACCACTGCAGCCCGCCGAAGCTGCAGCAGGCGGTCATGCGGCGGCTGAAGGGAAGCTCCTCCAGGCGGCAGCCCAGGCGTGCGGCTATCTGCCGCGCGCTTTCCTGGACCGCGTCGTCATGGCGCGCCGAACAGGGATCGTGCAGGCAGACAACAGGCCCCGCGGCTTTTGCTTCCGGTGCGGCGATGCCCGCCCGGTCAAGTATCTCCCACAGCGATACACTGTCAAGGCCGGGAAGCAGCCGCTTGAACACGCGGCTGCAGCTCGGGCAGGCAAGGATCAGCTGCGGGCTGCCAAGTGAGCGGTGCAGCTCGCCGAATTCATCGATGGCCTGTTCCAGCAGGTCGTCCCTGCCGGCCCAGTCCGCGGGCGCTCCGCAGCAGCGCAGCAGCAGGCCGACATCACTGCCCAGTTTTTCCTGCAGCAGGCGGTAGCATTTTTCCACGTGATCGGGAGCCGAGGCCGCAAGCTGGCAGCCCGGGAAAAAAAGACGGCTGCATGTGCCACCGGGCGCGGGCAGCGCCATGGCGCAGGCATCGCTGTTGGCGAAGGCCATGTCGCGCAGGGCAAAATCATGGGCCGAGGCCGGCATGCGCTTCTGGCTGACCATGGTGCGCCGGGCCTCCGAACAGACATCGGCCATGTTGAGATCGTTCGGGCAGACCTCGGCGCACAGGCCGCACAGGCTGCAGGAATTGGTAAGCGTGTTTGACTGGCGCACGCCCATGACGATCGAGAGGTTGTTGTATATCTCGCGCACGTACTTTTTCGGATAGCCGCCGAAGGATTCAAGGTAGGTGCACACCTTGACGCATTCAAGGCACTGGCACTGCAGGCAGCGGGCGCCTTCCTGCATGGCTGCCTCATTGGTGAAGCCCTGCGCCGGCACGCATGGAGCCGGCACGGGCGCAACAGCGTCCATTTTTGTGTACAGGCACGACCCAAGGCTGCCTTCGCCCGTGCGCGAAGCGGTGAGTGATGCGCCCTGCAGGAAGCGGTCGATGCTGACAGCTGCGCGCCGTCCGTCGGAAACGGAAAAGATGGGCGAATAATTCCCGGACCCGCGCAGCAGGCTGCCACCCGCGAACACCCCGGGTGTGCCTGCCTCATACGTGAGCGGATCGATGGCTGGAAACGCATGTGCCGGGGCAGCGCCGGGCGCGGCATACACGGCATCGAACCCGGGAAGATCGCGCGGGTCGGCCGCTGTGTTCAGCCGCACCTCGATGCCCATGCTTTCAATGACGCTGAAATCTTTTTCCGCAATCTCCGGGAAGAGCCGCCCGGCCGCGTGCTCCCGCAGGCTGCCGCCGAGTCGGCCGTCCTTCTCAAACACGGTTACGCTATAGCCTTTTTTGCGCAGGTCGAAAGCCGCCGTGAGCCCGCTCAGGCCCGAGCCCACGATCGCGACGCTTTTGCCGCGCGAGGGCAGCAGGCTGATGCGGGGCGGCGCTGTTTCGCCGAACCGGGCCGCGGCCCGCTCAAGGGCCGCCATTTCGATTGCGCCGCCGACTCGGCCGCGGTTGCAGTATGCGCAGCAGGGCTGGTCGCAGACAGCGCCGATGACCGCGGGGAACGGCAGCGCTTTGCGCAGCAGCTTGACGGCAGCCGCGAAATCGCCCCTTGCCATAAAGAGCGCAAGGCCGCGGCAGTCGACATGCACCGGGCAGGCGGCCGTGCAGGGCGGCGCGCACTCCTGTATGCACTGGTTTTCCAGTTCCTGCAGACGCTGCTTTTCCATGATGCCGTTGTTCGCTTATAGCAACGGGGCAGCGCCGCTCGAGCAGCTGCCCCGTTGCCGGTGATGACCGCGGGGTATCTGCATACCCCGGTTTTTAGAACAGACCCTACTTCGCCTTCAGACCGGCAAGCACTTTCTCCGGGAGCGCCGGCAGATGGCGTATGCGCACGCCCGTTGCCCGCGCAATGGCATTGACGACCGCGGCATGCGGAGAGGTCAGGGGCAGCTCTCCCACGCCGGAAGCGCCGAACGGGCCGTGCTCGCGCGGGGTCTCGATATAGACGATGTCCATCTCGTCGGGGATGTCCTTGGCATAGGGAATGCCGCAGGCCGCCATGGTCGTGTGTTTTTTCAAATCCTCGAAATCCTCGCTGAGCGCAAGGCCGATGCCCTGGGCGATGCCGCCGTAGATCTGGCCGTCAACCGCGAGGCGGTTGTTGATCGAGCCGATGTCGGTGACAAGGCTGAATTTTTCAACCACGGTTTTGCCGGTCTTCACATCAACGGCAACCTCGGCCATGAAGACGCCGTACATGTAGGCCGCAAAGGGGCGGCCCTGGGCCTTTTCATTGCAGCCTTCGTTCATGGACGAGGCCCACTTGCCGGTGTAGCGCAGCGGGATGTTCTCCTTTTTCATCTCGGCATAGGTGCGGAAACTTCCGTTTTTCTTTTTCATGGCCGCA
>CAIRTM010000059.1 GCA_903881505.1 uncultured delta proteobacterium
AACCTGCTCGACAACGCCGTTAAATTCATGGGAGACCAGTCCGACCCGTTTATTGAAATCGGTTTTGAGACCACGCAGGGACAAACCGAGCTGTTTGTCCGTGATAACGGCGCGGGCATTGACCAGCGGTATCTGGCAAAAGTGTTTAACCTGTTTGAAAAAATTGATCCCTTGGGCGAGGGTACCGGCATGGGTCTGGCGCTTGTAAAACGCATTGTCAGCGAGCACGGCGGCACCATCAGGGTTGAGTCCGAGGGACTGGGCAAAGGTGCGTGCTTTCGCTTTACCCTGCCGGGGAAGGGGAAAAACAATGTTCAAAGTTGAATGTTAAAAAGTTCAAGGGTAGCCTTTTTTACACCTTGCACCTTGAACCTTGAACCTTTTTTTGCGCCGCCATGGTCATGAAAGAAAACCCGTCACCGAGCTTTGCATCGTACAGACGTCCCGGCTTCTGCCTGCTGATCGTTGCAATGCTTGGTCTGCTTGCGGTGTGTGCCTACAGGACCGGAGAATCAGCCGCGCATCGGCTTGATCGTGATATGCGCGCCCGGCTCCTCAGACGTGTTATTGATATCAGCCGCGCGATCAATCCGGCGCTGGTGGCAAAACTCAGTTTTACGTCGGCCGACGTAGATGCTCCAGCGTATCTTCAAATCCGGCGTCAGATGATTGCCATGGCTGCCGGCGGAACGCAGCGCGGCATTTACAGCATGGCGCTGCGCGATGGAACAATCGTGTTCGGCCCTGAGAGTTATCCGGAGAATGACCCCATGGCCAGCAGCCCCGGCATGGTGTATGAGCAGCCATCAATTGAAGACCAGCGGATTTTCGAAACCGGCACATCTGTTGCATACGGCCCCTACACTGATGAATACGGAACCTTCGTAACCGCGCTTGCGCCTGTTGTCGATCCCCGCACGGGCAGGGTTTTGATGGTTGCGGCTATCGACGTGCTTGCCGCCGACTGGCAGGCCGCGCTGAACACTGAGCGCAGGCGCCCCTTTTTGATTGCAGGGGTCCTTGGATTGGTGGCGCTCGTATCTCTTGCCGTACGCCGGCGTGGTCTTCGAGTTGTTTCGGGCCGGATGGCTCTTCGAAGGCTGATTATGACGCCCGTTTGTATTGTTATGTTTTGCAGCATCGTTTTGTATATGCTGTATGGGTATCGTGAGTACCGGCGCCTGCAGCATCAGACCGAACATGCTGGGTACACCGCCGAACAGCGTGGCGCCGGACTCCTCCAGCATCTGCAGCGTGCTGGAGGGTAAAAACCGCTCCATAAGCTGGATGCGCGCGCCCCCGCGCAACGGCAGCAACAGGAAGACCATCGCCGCGAAGGCGTGAAAGAGCGGCAGCGCCGACATCAGCACATCTGCCGGCCCGACATCGAAAATATTGATACAGGACTCCACATTCGCCAGTAGGTTGCGGTGGGTGAGCATGGCGCCTTTGGGGCGTCCGGTAGTGCCGGAAGTATAGAGGATGACGGCCACGTCGCGCTCGGAGACGACGACATGGCGCGCCGGCGCATGACCGGTGAGCGCGCGGAAGTCCAGTTCGCCTTCCACCACGGCGTCCTCGGAGATCATCACGACATGTTTCAGGTTCGGCAGATGCGGGC
>CAIRTM010000060.1 GCA_903881505.1 uncultured delta proteobacterium
ACTGTTCGGATGCGAGAGACCCCTGCTGCGGGTCAGCGGCCTGCCCGAGGAGGACTGGAACAAAAAGTGGAAATCATTTTTTCAGCCGATCAGCGTCACCGAGCGCCTGGTGATCAAGCCCTCGTGGTGCGACTATCATGCCCGGCCGGGCGAAGTGATCGTCGAGCTTGACCCCGGCATGGCCTTCGGCACAGGCACGCACCCCTCAACCCGCATGTGCCTGAGCGCCATTGACGAGCTTGTGCAGACTCTCCCGCCCGGAGCGCGCATGCTTGATGTGGGAACCGGCTCGGGCATCCTGGCGATTGCGGCCGCGAAACTTGGCCTGAGCGGCATCGTCGCAACCGATATCGACCATGCGGCCCTGCGGTGCGCGCACAGGAATGCTGAAAACAACCTGGTCGCGGACCGGATCGCTTTCAGCACGGATCCGCTCGGAAAGGTTGCGGGCGTTTTTGCATTGGTTGCTGCCAATATCCTGCCGCACATTCTGATTGATTTGAGAAACGCGCTTGTGGAACATGCGGCTGAAAAGGGCTATGTCGTCCTGTCGGGGATTCTGACTGACAAAGTCCCGGCTGTTCAGGCGGCGTTTGAAGAAAAGCTGAGTTTTGTGCGCCGGTTCGACGATGAGGAATGGAGCTGCCTGGTATTCGGCAAGAGCGCATAGCAGGCTGTTGAACAGGCCCTTCATCCGAAGCAGGCCCCCAGCGCCCGTCGTTCCAGGGAATTTTCCTTTTTATTGCAGCCCTTGTAAAAATAAAACCCGTTCATGGTGAGTTTGTCGAACCATGAACGGGTTGCACACCGGTTACGCAGCTTGTTCGTCCTTAGACAGGCTCAGGGAGAACGGTCAATGTTTTCAGGCTACAGTATTTTGAAAATTTCTCTATCGCGCGCTGATTCAATTTTTGAACATTTATTAACAGCCGTCCGAGTGCTTTTTGCTTGTAATTACCCCCGCAGCAGCGGTATACTGTTTATCCCCTGAGTAATTCCTAAAGTACGCAGTTACCAATGGAGGTTTTCCCTCGATGGAAGCAGTCAGCCTGGAGCGCGCCGAATCGATCGTCGCGAAATGGAAGAACAAAAAAGGCAACCTGATCATGATCCTGCATGATGTGCAGGACGCCTTCGGCTACATCCCCGAGCATGTCGCCCGCCGCATTTCACGCCTGCTCGACATACCGCTGGCGCGCATTTATGAAGTACTCACCTTCTACCACTATTTCAAGCTCAACCAGCCCGGCAAATATAAAATTGCGGTCTGCATGGGAACGGCCTGCTACCTGAAGGGCAGCCCGGAAATACTGGAGGAGTTGAAAACAATTCTGCATGTCGAAGAGGGCGCTACGACCTCTGACGGTCTTTTCTATATCGAATGCGTGCGCTGCCTGGGCTGCTGCGGGCTGGCCCCGGTCATGGCGGTTAACGGCACAATTTACGGCAACCTGAAAAAGGGCGATGTGGTTGACATTATCTCCCGGTATTCGAAGGAAGGGTGATCGGCATGGCGGCACTCACTGGCAATGATTTTGATGCGATCAAGGCGAAAGTCCAGGGCGGCGCAAAAAACTGGATCAAGGTCGGCATGAGCACCTGCGGGATCGCCGCGGGCGCCGGCAAAACATACCGCGTTCTCGAGGATGAGCTCAGCAAACAGGGCCACCCGGTCAGCCTGCTCACCTGCGGCTGCCTCGGCATGTGCTACGCTGAGCCGCTGGTCGAGGTGTGCATCGAGGGCCTGCCCCGGGTCGTGTACTGCAGGGTGAGCGAGGAGTGCGCCCGGGAGATCGTGCGCGGGCATGTCATGGGCAGGAAACTGCTGCAGGACTACATACTGGCCATGCATTACGAGGAAGCATTTTCATGAGCGAGAAAACCGTACTGTTACAGGATACCACTGCCGGCAGCACGACCGGAACCAGCGATTTTTTCGGTGTGTTCAAGGCTGCGCTGCGCGAGAGCGACCTGGCCGATAACGTGCGCCTGGTGCGTGTGGCCGACATGGGCGTGTACAACCAGGGCGTGGTCATGACGATCCTGCCCGAGAATATTACCTACGCCAATGTCGAAGCCCATGACATCAAGCGTATCATCGGGGTAACCCTGAAGCACGGCAACCCCGTGAAGGATCTTTTGTACCAGCCCAAATTCCGCCAGATGCGCCTTGTGCTCAAGAACTGCGGCCGGCTGGATCCGGGAAGCATCGATGACTATATCGCCGCGGACGGTTACCGCGCCCTGCTGAAAGCCGTTGAACAGAAGACACCGGATGAGGTCATTGCCGAACTGAAAGCCAGCGGCCTGCGGGGCCGCGGGGGCGGCGGCTACTCAACCGGCCTGAAGTGGCAGTTCACGCGCGAGGCCGCGGGCGAACTGAAATATGTCATCTGCAATGCCGATGAGGGCGATCCCGGCGCCTACATGGACCGCAGCGTTCTGGAAGGAAATCCGCACTCTGTCATTGAGGGCATGCTGCTGGCAGGCTATGCCATCGGATCATCGCAGGGTTTCTTCTATATTCGGGCCGAATACCCGCTTGCGATCGAGCGTGTGCAGAAAGCGCTCGACCAGGCCCGGGAGCGGGGCCTGCTGGGCAATCATATACTCGGCTCGGACTTTTCCATGGACATCGAGATCCGCCTTGGAGCCGGCGCATTCGTCTGTGGAGAGGAAACCGCGCTGATCGCCTCGATCGAAGGCAAGCGGGGCACACCCGTGCCGCGTCCTCCGTACCCTTCCGTGCGGGGCCTGTGGGGCATGCCCACCTGCATCAACAATGTTGAAACGCTTGCCAACGTGGCCCCCATCCTTCTGCACGGCGCCGACTGGTTTGCGGGCATCGGCACGCAGACCTCCAAGGGCACGAAAGTGTTCGCCCTGACCGGCAAGGTGCGCAATTCCGGCCTGGTGGAAGTGCCCATGGGCACGACCCTGCGCGAGATCGTATTCGATATCGGCGGCGGCATCGCCTCAGGCCGGGCGTTCAAGGCCGTACAGACCGGCGGTCCTTCCGGCGGCGTTATCCCGGAGAAATATCTGGATACGCCCGTGGATTACGACAACCTGCAGAAACTGGGCTCGATCATGGGTTCCGGCGGCATGATCGTCATGGATGAATGCGACTGCATGGTTGATATCGCCAAATTCTATATCAAGTTCTGCGTTGATGAATCCTGCGGCAAGTGCGCCCCCTGCCGTATCGGCGGCTATCAGATTCTGAATATTCTGGAGGGCATCACGCAGGGCCGCGGAACGCTGCAGGATCTCGACCGTTTGATACTGATCGCGCGGGCCATGAAAATGGGGTCTCTGTGCGGCCTGGGACAGACCGCGGCAAACCCGGTTATTTCAACGCTGGCCTATTTCGAGGATGAGTACCGCGAGCATATCGTCAACCGCCGCTGTCCGGCGCGCAAATGCAGGGCCCTGCTCGAGTTCAACATTATCCGTCACCTGTGCAAAAAATGCGGCCTGTGCGCCAGGGCCTGTCCGGAAAAAGCGATCACCGGGGACCGCGAACACGGCTACAGCATCGATACCGAAAAGTGCATACACTGCGGCGTGTGTTTTGATGTCTGCAAATTCAGCGCTGTTGAGAGGATTTGAGTATGATACAGGCAACGATCAACCAGAAGCCGGTCACGGTGCCGGAGGGCACCTCGATCCTGCAGGCCGCCCGCCAGGTGCAGGTGAAAATTCCGACATTGTGCCATCACCCCGACCTGCCGCCCACGGCCGCCTGCGGTATCTGCATCGTGCGTATCGAGGGTACCAAAAAGATGCTGCGGGCCTGCTGCACGCCGATTGAAAACGGCATGAAAATCATCACGCATGATCCTGAGATTGTCGAGGTGCGCCGCACCGTGCTGGAGCTGATCCTGTCAAACCACCCCAATGACTGCCTCAAGTGCGGCCGCAACCAGAGCTGCGAGCTGCAGAACCTGGCCGCTGACTTCGGCATCCGCGAAGAGCTGTTCACAAAGTTCATCGGCGGCATCCCCAAGGATGATTCCACCAACGCCTTTGTTATCGAGCCGGACAAATGCATTCACTGCGGCCGCTGCATTGAAATCTGCCAGGAGATTCAGGGGGTCTGGGCGCTTTCTTTCCTCGGCCGGGGATTCAATTCGCGCTTTGCGCCCGCGGCCGGACAGAAAGTGGGCGATTCGCCCTGTGTTGTGTGCGGCCAGTGCGCCTCGCACTGTCCCACGGGCGCCATTTTTGAAAAAGATGATACGCTCAAGGTCTGGCAGGAGCTGCAGAACCCCGACACGTTCTGTGTGGTGCAGATAGCGCCGGTCGTGCGCGTTGCCATCGGCGAGGCCTTCGGCATGCCGCCGGGAACCAATGCCACGGGCAAGCTCTACACGGTGCTGCGCCGGCTCGGTTTCAATGCCGTGTTCGACACGTCGTTCGCCGCTGACGTGACCATCAACGAGGAGGCCACCGAGTTTGTCGAGCGTTTCGTGAACGGCAAGGGGCCGCTGCCGCTCATTACCAGCTGCTGTCCGTCCTGGGTCATCTACCTTGAAAAACAGGTGCCCGATATGGTCGACTATTTTTCGTCCTGTAAATCGCCCCAGCAGATCAGCGGCCTGCTTACCAAGACCTATTATGCCGAAAAAATGGGCATTGACCCATCCAAAATCGTGGTCGTGTCCATCATGCCCTGCACGTCCAAGAAGACAGAGCTGACCCGCACCGAGGAAATGTTCGCCTCCGGCTACCAGGATGTCGACTATTCCCTGACCACCCGGGAGCTGGCGCGCATGATCAAGCAGACCGGCAAGGATTTCGTGAATCTTCCCGACAGCGAGCCCGACCATATGCTTGGCGATTATACGGGCGCGGGCGTTATTTTCGGCACCACCGGCGGCGTCATGGAAGCCGCCCTGCGCAGCGCCTATTCGTTCATCACGGGCGAAAAACTGGGCGCGCTTGAATTCGAGGACATCCGCGGTCTGAAAGGCGTCAAGGAGCTGAGCGTTGAGATCGCCGGCCGCAGGGTCAATGTCGCCGTGGCGCACGGCCTGGGCAATGTGATGAGCGTGCTCAACCGGGTGCGCGAGGCACGGGCCAAGGGCGAGCCCTCGCCCTATGATTTTATCGAGGTCATGGCCTGCCCCGGCGGCTGCGCCGGTGGCGGCGGGCAGCCGTACGGCGTAACCGATGACATCCGCGCAAAACGTGCCCAGGGCCTGTATCAGGATGACCGCGACAAACAGTTCCGCCTTTCGCACGAAAACCCGTATGTACAGAAGCTCTATGCCGAATTTCTGGGTGAACCCCTGAGCCACAAGGCGCATGAGCTGCTGCATACCCATTATGTGAAGCGCATGCCCGGATAGTTCCAGATGCGCGGGGGCACCGGTCCAGTGACGGCAGACGGCATGCTGCAGGGGCAGCGCTGTCAACCGGCCGCATTCTGAGACGGCGGTCGCGAAAAATAAGGTTTATCAAGTATTTCCATTCCCCTTGCTTTGTCCAGCGCAAGTATGTTATAATTCCACGTCTTGCGTTCCTTCGAAAGGAGAGCACGCACAGGTGGTGACATCCGTTTTGGACGAACACTACATGCGACTCGCCCTTGACGAGGCCAGGGCAGCCCGGCGTTTCGGGGAGGTGCCGGTCGGCGCTATTCTCGTGAGCGATGGTCGGGTTCTGGCGCGCGGGCATAATGCGCCCATAGCACAGCACGATCCCACGGCGCATGCTGAAATCGTGGTTGTTCGTGCGGCCGCCCGCTCATCCGGAAACTACCGGCTGCCCGGAACCGTGCTCTATGTGACGCTTGAACCCTGCGCGATGTGCGTAGGCGCGCTGGTGCATGCCCGGATAGCCCGCCTGGTGTACGGGGCGGCTGATCCCAGGGCCGGAGCGGCTGGCTCGGTTTTTGACCTGGCGCGGGACACCCATTTTAATCACAGGCTTGAGGTAACCGGCGGCGTGCTGGAAGCCGAATGCCGCGGCATCATACAGGAGTTTTTCCAAAACCGGCGAGGACGATGAAACGGAGAGATGGCCGAGTTGGCTGAAGGTGCACGACTGGAAATCGTGTGTACGTCAAAAGCGTACCGAGGGTTCGAATCCCTCTCTCTCCGCCACGTTTTTTGCAAAAGCAAGCATACGCATTCGGCCCGTTCTGCAGCAGATGATGAGCCGGATCCCAAACAACAGATGACGTGTGAACCCCGCCAGGTCCGGAAGGAAGCAACGGTAACAGGGATTTTGTGTGTTTGGTGTATCCGGCTCTTTTACGCTGCACATTTCGGATGTGCCGACTGAACTCAGGAAAGTGTTTCCATCATGAGCTATCAGGTTCTGGCGCGCAAATGCCGGCCGCAGACGTTTGCGGACGTGGTCGGCCAGGAACATGTGACCCGCACGCTGAGCAACGCCATCAGCGCAGGGCGCATAGCGCATGCCTACCTGTTTGCGGGCGAGCGCGGGGTCGGCAAAACATCGATCGCGCGTATTCTGGCCAAGGCGCTCAACTGCCGCAGCGCTTCGGGCCCGGTGCCCGAGCCGTGCGGGCGCTGCGACTCCTGTACGGAGATTACACAGGGCGCGTCGATGGACGTCCATGAGATCGACGGCGCTTCAAATACCGGTGTTGACGACGTGCGCGTTCTGCGCGAAAACGCCCGCTACATGCCGGTGCGCGACCGCTATAAGATATATATAATCGATGAAGTGCACATGCTCTCCAAAAACGCGTTTAACGCGCTTTTGAAAATTTTGGAAGAGCCGCCCGGCCATGTGCTGTTCATGTTTGCAACCACAGAGCCGCGCGATATTCCGGATACGATCCTGTCGCGCTGCATCCGTTTCGATTTCCGGCGCATCGCCGCTCAGGCGATCATCAGCCATCTTTCGACGATAGCGGCTGCGGAAGGCGTTCAGGTTTCGCTCGCTGCGCTGGGCCTGATTGCGCGCGAGTCCGGTGGAAGCATGCGCGACGCCCAGACGCTGTTCGAGCGCGCCATCGCTTACTGCGGCAATCCCGTGCAGGACCAGGACCTGCGCGAAATGCTGGGCCATATCGACCGCGGCCTGCTTTACGCGGTGCTCGATCCCCTGATTTCCGGCGATGCTCCGGCCTGCATCGCGGCCCTGGCAGCCGGCTGCGATCACGGGGTTGACCCGCAGCAATACTATTATAGCCTGCTGGAGATGCTGCGTGACATGCTGCTGCACAAAACCGGCAGCCAGGAAAAAGTTGTCGATGCGGCCGAGGATGACCGTGAACGGCTGAAGTCGCTCGCCGGGCGCATCAGCGCCGAAGAACTGTTGCGCTGTTTCCGTGTTTTTTTCAATGCTGAAAACGATATCATGCGCTCAAGCTGCCCGCGCATCGCGCTTGAGCTGTGCCTGCTGGAGATGATTACTTTGAAGCAGGCAGCGCCGCTTGAAGACTTGGTCGATCGCGTCAGGGAACTGGCCGCCGGCGCTCACCGCGCAGCGGCGGCTGATGTTCCGGTGCGCTCTGTGCGGGAGTCTGCTGCACGGCCCCGGCCCGCGCAAACGGATGCGACCGGGAGCGCGCCCGTTCCACCAGTTGCCGGAGCATACGGACAGGCCGCTGACTTTATCGATTTTGTGCGCAGCCGCAAGTACATAGCGGCGGTTACCCATCTTGAGCAGGGCATGCTTGAGCTCGACGGCGACCTTCTGCTGGTCACGGTGCCGCAGTTTCATGCTGAATGGCTGCGCTCGCAGAACGCACAGGCGCGTCTTAATGAGCTGGCAGGTGAGTTTTTCGGACGCCCGGTGCGGCTTAAGGTAGCAGAGACAGTAAAAAAGGCCTCTGCCGATGAAGCCGCTGCCCGGCGCCGTGCAGCCGAAAACAGCGCGCTGCACAATCCGCTCGTTCAGCGCGTGGTGGAGACGTTTCAGGGTAAGGTGGTTGAGGTAAAGACGAACCTGTAGCCGGCGGCGGCATACCCGGCTGCCTGAGCAGGATGGACCATGTGCGGCTGCGCCCGCACGGGGAGATGCCGAGGTTATGGATTTAACCGCCATGATGAAACAGGCCCGCAGGCTGCAGGAACAGGTGCAGAGCCTGCAGGAGGAGCTTGCCCGAAAAACGGTTGAGGCCGCGGCCGGGGCCGGCATGGTGCATGCGGTTGCCAACGGACGCCAGGAAATTGTGTCGGTGCGGATCGCGCCCGAGGTCGTCTCGGAGCATGACGTTGCCATGCTTGAGGATCTGGTCTGCGCGGCCGTCAATGAAGCCCTGCGCTCGGCGCGAGCGCTTATGCAGGAAGAAATGACTAAAATAACCGGCGGGATCCGTATCCCCGGCATTAACGCCTGAGCGCGCAGCTATGGAACTCCAGGCTCCCATGCAGCAGCTGGTCCACTGTCTGGCAGGTCTGCCGGGCATCGGCGAAAAAACCGCCACGCGGCTGGCGCTTTTTCTGGTAAACTGCCCTGCCGAGCAGGCGCGTGACCTGGCAGGCGCCATTGCGCAGGTGCGCGAGCGCATCCGGCTGTGCAGCCTGTGCTATAATTACACCGAGCAGGAGCTGTGCGCCATCTGTGCCAGCGCTGCGCGCGACCGCAGAACCGTGTGCGTGGTTGAAACACCCGGCGATGTCATGTCCTTTGAGCGCATCGGCGGCTACAGCGGCTGCTACCATGTGCTGCACGGCAGCATCAGCCCGCTGGACGGCATCGGGCCTGAGCAGCTCAGGATCAGGGAGCTGCTTGAGCGCATTTCACAAGGCGGAATCGAGGAAGTGATTCTGGCAACGAATCCGACCATGAACGGCAACGCGACCGCGGTCTATCTTGCCGGACGGCTGCAGACAAGCGCAGTGCGCGTTACCCGCATCGCCCAGGGCATTCAGCCGGGAGCCGATATCGGGTATGCTGATCAGACGACACTGAAAAACGCGCTTGAATGGCGCCGGAGCATGAAATAAAAACGACAATAATGGGTTATGGGGTTATAACAGCACGAGAAGGAGCAGACCGATGTCAAAGGAGATGATGACAGTTGACGGGAACACCGCCTGTGCGCATATTTCGTATGCCCTGAGCGAAGTAGCAGCCATTTATCCGATTACACCCTCGACCCCGATCGGTGAAGTTGTCGATGAGTGGGCGGCCAAAGGCCGCAAAAATATTTTCGATCAGACCATGTCGGTGCGTGCAATGCAGTCCGAGGCCGGCGCAGCCGGCGCCCTGCACGGCGCCCTGGTGACAGGGGCCCTTGCCACGACCTATACGGCCTCGCAGGGGCTCCTTCTGATGATTCCCAATATGTACAAGATTTCAGGCAATCTGCTGCCGGGCGTGATGCACGTCACGGCCCGATCTCTTTCTACTCATGCGCTGTGTATTTTCGGCGACCATCAGGACGTGATGGCCGTGCGCCAGACCGGCTGGGCCATACTCAACTCGGCCTCGGTGCAGGAGGCGCAGGACATGGCCCTGGTGGCGCATCTGGCGGCGATTGAATCGCGCGTGCCCTTCGTTCATTTTTTTGACGGGTTCCGCACTTCGCACGAGCTGCAGAAAATCGAGGCCATTGCATATGAGGATATCGCAAACCTGGTGAACATGGAGGCCGTGGACGCTTTTCGCGCGCGCGCGGCCAGTCCCGAGCGGCCCGAGCTGCGCGGCAGCGCCCAGAACCCCGATATCTACTTCCAGGGAACTGAAGCGCGTAACCCCTTTTATTTGAAGGTTCCCGGCACTGTCGAGAGCTACATGCGCAGGGTGCAGGAATTGACGGGGCGCAGCTACAAGCTCTTTGACTATGTGGGCGCAGCCGATGCTGAACGTGTCATTATTTCGATGGGTTCGTCCTGCGAGACCATTGAGGAGGTCGTGGCAGACTTGCTCGGAAAAGGTGAAAAGATCGGCCTGGTGAAAGTGCGTCTTTTCAGGCCGTTTTCGGCCGAGCACCTTGTGGCGGCCCTGCCTGCCGGAGCGAAGACTGTCACGGTGCTTGACCGCACCAAGGAACCGGGCGCGCTGGGTGATCCGCTGTATCTTGATGTGTCGGCGGCCTGCATGGAAAAGGGCGTGCGCGTGCGCCTGCTTGCCGGACGCTACGGACTGGGCTCCAAGGAATTCACGCCGTCCATGGCCAAGGCCGTGTTTGACAACATGGCCGCTGCTGCGCCCAAGCACCGTTTCACGGTCGGCATTATCGATGACGTGACCAATTCGTCGCTTGCTGTCGAGGAATCCTATACCGTGAAGACCGAAGGCACCGTGCAGTGCAAATTCTGGGGTCTTGGCGCGGACGGCACGGTCGGGGCGAACCGCACCGCTATCAAAATCATCGGCGACAATACTGACATGTACGCCCAGGCCTATTTTGCCTATGACTCCAAAAAGTCGGGCGGCGTGACCATGTCGCACCTGCGCTTCGGCAAAAAACCTATCAAATCGACGTACTTGATCGACTCGGCCGACTATATCGCCTGCCACAACCCGAGCTATGTCGAGATGTACGATGTACTCGAGGGTATCAAGGAAGGCGGCACGTTTGTGCTCAACTCGCACTGGACCCTTGAAGAGATGGAGACCAAGCTGCCGGCCGCCATGCGCCGCACGATCGCCCGCAAGAAGCTGAAATTCTACAACATCGACGCAGTGAAGATCGCGCAGCAGATCGGCCTTGGCGGCCGCATCAACATGATCATGCAGACGGCCTTCTTCCAGCTGGCCAACGTTATTCCGGTCGAGGATGCCATCCGGTACCTGAAGGAAGAGATCGTGCGGATGTTCAGGAAAAAAGGTGACAAGATCATCGGCATGAACCAGGCCGCGGTCGACGGCACGATCGCCAACCTTAAGCAGGTTGACTATCCGGCACGCTGGGCCGAGGCAGCCGAGGCCGGCGCTCACGGCAAAGATGAGCCCGACTACGTGAAAAACATCCTGCGGCCGATCGCGGCCCAGAAGGGCCATACGCTGCCGGTAAGCGCTTTTGCTCCGGACGGCATTCTGCCGGTTGCCGGCTCTCAGTATGAAAAGCGCGGCGTGGCTATCCTGGTGCCCGAGTGGATCAAGGACAACTGCATTCAGTGCAACCAGTGCGCATTTGTCTGCCCGCACGCTGTGATCCGGCCGTATCTGCTCACCCGCGAGGAAACGGAAAAGGCCCCGGAGGGTTTGGAGACCCTGCCGGCCATCGGTAAGGAGTTGTCGGGCCTGAATTATCGCATACAGGTGAGTCCGCTTGACTGCATGGGCTGCGGCTGCTGCGCAGACGTGTGCCCGTCGAAGGAAAAAGCCCTGATCATGAAGCCGATTGAAACGCAGCTTGCCGCGGGGGTGCCGCATCACGCCTATCTGACGAAGCTCCCGGTGCGCGCTGATCTGGTCAATCCTGAAACGGTCAAGGGGAGCCAGTTCCGCCAGCCGCTGCTTGAGTTCTCGGGCGCGTGCGCCGGGTGCGGTGAGACTCCGTATACCAAGCTGCTGACCCAGCTGTTCGGCGACCGCATGGTGATCGGCAATGCCACAGGCTGCTCCTCAATTTGGGGGGGCTCCCCGCCGGCGATTCCTTACTGCGTCAATGCCAAGGGCCAGGGCCCGACCTGGGCCAGCTCCCTGTTTGAGGATGCGGCCGAGTTCTCTTACGGCATGATGCTCGGAACGCTGCAGCAGCGCCGTCGGCTGGCCGACCTTGCGCGGCAGGCCCTGGCCGGCGAAGTTTCGGCCGACGTGCGCGAAGCCCTGCAGGGCTGGCTTGACAGCATGAAGGATGCCGCCGGATCACGCACCTGGGGAGACAAGCTCAGGGACCTTTTGCCGAAGCACAGCGGCAATGAGCTTTTGAGCCGCATCAATGCCATGGCAGACCTGTTCACCAAGAGGTCCTTCTGGGTTTTCATGGGTGACGGGGCCGCCTACGATATCGGGTTCAGCGGCGTTGACCATGTGCTGGCAAGCGGCGAGGATATCAACATGATCGTCTATGATACCGAGGTGTATTCAAACACCGGCGGTCAGTCATCAAAGGCCACGCCGACCGGCTCTGTTGCCAAGTTCGCGGCTTCCGGCAAGAAAACCATCAAGAAGGACCTGGCGGCCATGATGATGAGCTACGGCTATGTATATGTTGCTACGGTGTCCATGGGCGCTTCCAAACAGCAACTGATGAAGGCCCTGCTCGAAGCTGAGCGCTACGACGGCCCCTCACTGATTATCGCTTACGCGCCCTGTATCAACCACGGCATAAAAAAGGGTATGAACAGGATGCAGGAAGAGTCCCGCATCGCGGTGGAAAGCGGATACTGGCCGCTTTTCCGCTACAATCCGATGTTGAAGGCCGAGGGTAAAAATCCGTTTGTGCTCGAGTCCAAGGCGCCGGACGGCACGCTGCAGCAGTTCCTTTCGGGCGAGGACCGGTATGCCTCCCTTGAGAAGAGCTTTCCCGAGGAGTCCAAGCGGCTGCGTTCTCAGATTGAGCAGGAGATGAACGAACGCTTCGAGCGTTTGCGAAAGCTTGCCGGGTAGCCGGCAGGGGTTTTAGAGCAATACCGGATTGGTGTGCGGCATCGATCGGTCATCGGGTTGTGACTGACGATGCCGCACAGCTGTTATATCTGCTTGACATTTCTTTGGAAAAAAAATAAAATTTTTTGTTTTTGCGGTATCGTTTTAGTTCAGTATAGAGGGTGAGCGGTATAATGACCTGGGACAGTGACAACCGGGAAAATCCCTGGCGGCGAAAGGACGCCACGCCTGATCCCGAGGAGGTTCTGCGGCGCTTCAAGAGCCTCCTGGGCGGCAGCGGCATGTCGCTGGGCGCTATTGTGGTTGCGGCGGCAGTCGTGTTGGGATTGTATTCATCCCTGTATATCATCCGGCCGGGCGAGGTGGGTGTTATCCAGCGTTTCGGTCGTTTCGTTACAATGGCTGAGGCTGGTCTGCATCTTAAAATCCCCTTCGGCATTGACCGGCTTACTAAGGTAGAGCGCGATAAGGTGCTTGAGGAGGAGTTCGGGCTTGCTTCTCCGGCGCTTGCCGGCCGCGGTCAGTTTATGCCGGCACCCGGCGGGCTGAGCGAGTCGCTGATGCTGACCGGTGATTTGAACTGCGCGATCGTTCCCTGGGTTGTCCAGTACACCCGGTCGGACCCGTACCGCTACCTGTTCAAGGTGCGAAATCCGCGCGAGACCCTGCGCTATCTTTCCGAAGCGATCATGAGCCGGGTGGTAGGCGACCGCAGCATCAATGAGGTGATAACCGAGCGCCTGATAAGCGATATTGCCAGCGAGGCAAAACGCGAACTGCAGAAGGCGCTTGACGAGGCCGAGACCGGCATACACGTGGTCAACCTTGCGCTGAAAAAGACAACTGTGCCCGAGCCGGTGCAGCCGTCTTTTAATGAGGTCAACCAGTCTCTGCAGGAAAAGGAAAAAATGATTTACCAGGCACGCGAAGCCTATAACAAGGTTATACCCGAGGCGCGCGGAGAGGCCGAGCGTATGGTGCGGGACGCCGAGGGATACGCTCTGGAGCGGGTCAATCGGGCCAAGGGGGATGCCAACCGTTTCAGCGCGTTGCTGGAGGAGTACACCAAGGCACGCGATGTGACCAGGCGGCGGCTGTATCTGGAGGCAATGGGGCAGGTTTTGCCGAACCTGGGGACAACGCATATCATCGATCCCGAGCAGAGGGGGCTGCTGCCGCTGCTGGATCTGACCGGGAAGAAAGGTCAGTAGCCATGGGCAAAGTCGGTTCTGCTATCGGGTTGCTGGTACTTGTCGTTCTGGTTATATGTTCAAACTCTTTTTACACGGTTGACGAGACTAAACAGGCCATTATTCTGCAGTTCGGCAAGCCAGTCGGCGTTGAAACGGACCCCGGCCTGAAACTAAAGATGCCTTTTATACAGAACGTGGAGTTTTTTCCCAGAAACCTGCTGGAGTGGGACGGAGATCCCGGTCAGATTACGACCCGCGACAAAACTTTTATCTTGATTGATTCGTTCGCCCGCTGGCGGATCATTGATCCGCTTACCTATTACAAGACCGTCCGCAACGAAATTGCCGCCCGCGAGCGTCTCGGCGCGATTGTTGAGTCCGTTACCAATGATTTCATAACATCCAACAACCTGATCGAGGTGGTGCGCTCCTACAACCGGATCATGAAGGCAGAGGAACTGGTTTCGGAAGGCATGATTGAACAGACTGTGCAGCCTGCCGAAGTGAATTTGGGCAGAGAGCAGATGTCAAAGGCGATCCTTGAGCAGGTGCGCTCAAAGATGACTCCGTTTGGCATCGACGTTATCGATTTCCGGATAAAGCATGTCAACTATGTCGAGGACGTGCGCAAAAATGTTTACGAGCGCATGATCGCGGAGCGCAAGCAGATTTCTCAGCAGTTCCGTTCCGAGGGCATGGGCGAGAGCAAGCGCATTGAGGGCGAGCAGCAGAAGGAACTTCGGCGCATCAAGTCCGAGGCGTACCGCATGGTTGAGGAAATCAAGGGCAAGGCGGATGCCGAGGCCACGCGGATCTACGCCGAGGCGTTCAACCGCGATCCCGAATTTTACTCGTTCATTACGACGCTTGACCTGTATAAAAAGTCCATGGATGATAAGACAAACATTATCATGACGACAGACAGTGAGCTGTTCAGATACATGAAGGATTTTAATAACTGAGGGCGCGCCTGCAATGGCTGCGCAGAGAAACTGCCGCGAGCAGTGTTTTTTTGATTTGAAAGGTGTATGGGAGGAAACAAACATGGCACATAAGAAAGCCGGTGGAAGTTCAAAAAACGGACGCGACAGCGCCGGACAGCGGCGCGGCGTGAAGCGCTTCGGCGGACAGACGGTTAAGGCCGGAAACATCCTGGTGCGGCAGCTGGGCACCACGATTCACCCCGGGGAAAACGTCGGCATGGGCAGGGACTTTACCCTGTTTGCAAAAATTGACGGTGTTGTCACCTTTGAGCGCTACGGTAAAACCCGTAAAAAAGTCAGCATCGCCCCTGTCGGCGCATAGACGGTATTCCTGCCGTGCCGACCCGCGAGATACGCAAGCAGCTTCTGGCAAAGGTTCACCGCGTGGTGATCAAGCTGGGAAGCTATGTGCTGACGACCCCGGCAGGCAGGCTGGATCGAAAGGTGTTCACCGATGTAGCGCAGACTGTTGTGCGGCTGCGCGCGCGCGGCATTGACTGTATCCTGGTGTCATCCGGGGCGATTGCCTCGGGCATAGGCCGCCTGGGCTTAAAGGCACGGCCGCGGCACATTGAACAGGAGCAGGCCGCAGCCGCAATCGGTCAGATACGCCTGATGGGGCTCTACGACAGGCTGTTCACCAAATACAGCATGCCGGTGGCGCAGATTCTGCTCACCCATGGAGATGTGCGCGACCGAAGGCGGTTTTTGAGCGCGCGCCAGACGCTCAACAGCGTTCTGACATACGGGGCGGTGCCGATCATTAATGAAAACGATACAACCGTTGTCGACGAAATCAGGTTTGGCGATAACGATTACCTTTCCTCGCTTGTGACCAATCTTGCACAGGCTGACCTGCTGGTTATTTTGACCGATATCGACGGTTTTTATGACAGCGATCCACGGGTTAACCCTGAAGCGCGCTTAATCGGCCTTCTCGACGATATTAATGAAGATATTGAAAAATGCGCGTGCGGCCCAGCGGGCAAGGTCGGCCGTGGCGGCATGGCAACCAAACTCAAGGCCGCCAAGACTGCCGCGAGTTTCGGCATACCGACCGTCATTGCCAACGGGAAAAAGCCGGGCACACTGCGGGCTGTTTTTGATGGTGAGCCGGTTGGTACGCTGATTCTTCCTAAAAAAAACAAGCTGACCGGCAGAAAACACTGGATTGCCTATACGCTCAAGCCGCAGGGGGCGCTTGTGCTTGATGACGGCGCCCGGGATGCCCTTGAACAGCGGCTGCGCAGTCTGCTGCCAAGCGGTATCGTGTCGGTGGAGGGTGATTTTGACGCCGGTGAATGTGTGAGTTGCCGGGACGGTTCCGGACGCGAATTCGCCCGTGGGTTGACCGCCTACAGTTCCGAGGCTGTTAATAAAATCAAGGGCCTTAAAACCGAGCAGATCAGCACCGCGCTTGGCCGCCCTGTCAATCGCGAGGTGATTCATCGTGATGATCTGGTTGTTTTCTCAGCGTTGAAATAGAAACCGTGAAAACTGAAACTGGTGCCCGTCAGAGGATCGGCCTGTTCGGCGGAACGTTTAACCCCGTTCATATCGGACATTTGCGCTGCGCAGAGGAAATCCGCGAGCAGTTTGCGCTGCACCGCGTCGTATTTGTGCCGTCGTTCATGCCGCCGCACAAAAAGGAACCGGGCGTTGAGCCGCAGCACCGCTGCGCCATGGCGCGTCTGGCAATCGCCGGCAACCCCTGCTTTGAGCTGTCCGACATCGAACTTCAGCGAGAGGGCAATTCCTATTCCTGCGACACCATCAGTCATTTCCGCAGGGAATCAGCCCCGGGCAGCGAGCTTTTTTTCATTATCGGCAGCGACGCCTTCAGCGAGGTGCATACCTGGCGGAGATATCCTGAATTCTTCGAGCACTGCGGCTTCATTGTGATGAGCCGCGCCGGATCATGCGCTGCCCCGCCGCTTAATCTGCCCGGCAGCGCAGCCCGGATATTCACGCGCCTGGATGAAGATACCTATGAGCATCAATGCGGCACCAGGATTTTTTTTGCCCGGGTAAGCGCGCTTGAAATATCATCAACCGATATACGCGCACGGGCTGCCTGCGGCCGGACGATATCCTATCTTGTCACGCCGTCCGTTGAGCGCTATATTCGTGAAAAAGGCCTGTACAGGTAACCGTCATAGAGGAGGACCCGCTTGAATTCTCTTGAAAAGTCCGAAGCCTGCGCCCGGCTTGCGCTGGAGCACAAGGCCCTTGATGTGGTGATTCTTGAACTCATCGGGACGACATCGCTGACGGATTATTTCCTGGTGTGCGGCGGCACGTCGGAGCGGCACACACAGGCCATGGCCGATCATATCGAGTACAGCCTCAAGCAGCGCGGCATCGTAGCGCGCGGTGTCGAGGGCCGCACCAGGGGACGATGGATTTTGATGGATTACGGGGACGTGATCGTGCATATTTTTCAGGAGGCTGAGCGGGCATTCTATGATCTTGAAGCGCTCTGGGCTGACTGCCCCCGCATTCCGGTCACTGACGCTCCCTGACAGCATCGGACGGCTGCTTCGCAGCGCGACGTACCTCTTTGCGCAGGTGTTTGATGTGATGCTGCCGCGCGTCTGCATGCTGTGCGGTGACCCGCTGCCGGGCCCCGGGGCCCTGTGCCGTGATTGTTACGGGCGTTTTGAGACTATCCCGGGACCGGTATGTACCTGCTGCGGAGCTGTTTTCCCTTCTCCGCAGGGCAGTGACCATCTGTGCGGTGAATGCATCGCACGGCCTGCGCATTATGACTGTGCCCGCTCCGCGGGCGTATATGCCGGTGAGCTGCGCCGGGCGATACAGCAGTTTAAGTTCAGACGCGGCAGCATGCTTGCCGGCCCTCTTGCGGAGTTTGCCGCGAATCTGACCGGGCTCGGCCGGAATGGCCGCTATGACGCGCTTGTGCCGGTGCCGCTGCACACGCAGCGCCTGCGCAGCAGGGGCTATAACCAGTCGCTACTGCTGGCGCAGGGCCTGGGTCGGCTGTGGAGCGTTCCGGTTGAGCGGGACTTTCTGCTTCGCATCTCCTGGCGGGTGCCGCAGGCCAGCCTGAGCAGGCAGCAGCGGCGCAGGGCCGTGGCGGGGGCCTTTGCGTGCCGCGACCGCCGTCATGCAGGTGCCCGTCTGCTGCTCGTTGACGATGTCTTTACCAGCGGTGCGACGGTGAATGAATGTGCCCGCACACTGAAACGCTGCGGCGCTGCCGCGGTCGATGTGCTGACGGTTGCGCGAACCTTGAAGGATCATCCTGAATGTCAGTTATTGAGCGCTTGACAGCAGCAGTTGAAAATGAAATGGAGCAGGTTGAAAAGCTGCTGTTCAGTACGGTTGCCAGCGAGGTCGAGGTACTTCGCTCCATCTGCGCCCACATCCTCGGCAGCGGCGGAAAGCGCCTGCGGCCTCTGCTGTTGCTCATCTCGGCGCGCGTGTGCGACTATCAGGGCCGTGCTCAGATTCCGATTGCGTGCGCCCTTGAGTACCTGCATACCGCCACATTGCTGCATGATGACGTTATCGATCATGCCGATATCCGGCGGGGAGCGTCGGCGGCCCATGTGCTGTGGGGTAATCAGGCTACGATTCTGGCGGGGGACTATCTGTTCGCCAAGGCCCTGTGGCTGGCCGGTTCGGCAGAGGACCTGCGGGTGATACGGGTGTTGGCCGACATTTCAACCTGCCTGTCCGAGGCTGAGCTCTTTCAAATCGCTCGCTGCGGTGATTTGAGCCTTTCAGAGCAGGATTACTTCCATATCATCCGCAATAAAACCGCGAGCCTGATCGGTGGCGCGGCCGTGCTTGGCGGCATGGTCAGTAATGCCTCCCCCGAAGAGCTCAACGCGCTGCACGCCTACGGCATGAGCCTGGGCATGGCCTTCCAGATTGTTGATGATGTGCTGGATTACCGTTCCAACCAGCAGGAGTTCGGCAAAACCATCGGCAAGGATATTTGCGAGGGCAGCCTGACGCTGCCGGTCATTCACGCGCTTGCAAGCTGCGCTTCCGGCGAGCGTGAGCGCCTCTGCACGCTGCTGCAGGACAGCTCCCTGCGCACCCGGCATCTGGATGAGATTCTTGCGATCGTTGACCGCTGCGGCGGCACGCGCCATGCGCTGGACGCTGCCGATCGTTTTGCGCGCGAGGCAATTGATGCGCTCGGCGTTTTTGCCGGACGTCAGCACGCCGGGCTTCTGGCCGAGCTGGCGCGGTATGTCGTGCGGCGCCGTTCGTAGCGCGTAAGGACTGCCGTTACTGGATCCGCACCTTGCGCTCAATGCTGAACGGCAGGTAGTAGGTGTAGCCGCCCGGAAAGGCAAGTTCTGTCTCCCAGTACAGATTGACGGTAAGAAACTGATCCCGCAGCTCAATCTCGATATCTTCATCATAGAGCTCGATGTTGTGCTCCTCCGCTTTTTGCAGGATTTCAAGGCGTATATTTTCCGGTGATGGCGCGCCATGGGTGTTCCAGTACCCGAGGCTTGTGTTGACGGCCTCTCGGAATCCTGCGGCATCCCAGGACGCATATCCCCATTTGAATCCGGCATAGATGCCGGCAGCCACAATGGCAATAATAACGATTAAAATGAATTTGGATTCGCCTTGCGTACTTTTCAGCATGTCGATGCCCCCTGCGAAGGATTACATGTTGTTCGATTGAGCATTTTTTTACTATGAGCCATTCATGGCCATGCCTGCCGTGTCATCTCAAGCGCTTTGACTGTGCGCAGGCCAGGGCACTGGGAAAATACTGACGGACTGTCATTTTCGGGCGCAGCGGGAATTCCTGCGGCTGCTCTGGTTTTGTTTAAGATTTCCCCGGCGCTTCGCTTGCTCGAAATGGCAATCTGGCTGCGTTAGCATGGCAATGCTTTAAAATAACCGCCGGCTGTCAAGCAGAAACGTAACAGGCCCGTCGTTTGCCAGATTAACATCCATCATCTCGCGGAACGACCCGGTGTGAACAGCCAGGCCCTCCGAGCGCAGCCTCCCAACAAAACGTTCATACCAGAAGCGTGCCTGCTCAGGCCGGGCGGCATCGGCAAACGATGGCCGGCGCCCCTTGCGGCAGTCGCCGTAGAGGGTGAACTGGGATACAACCAGCACGCTGCCGGCGACATCCTGCAGGCACAGGTTCATTTTACCGGATTGATCCTCGAAAGCGCGCAGGCCGGCGATCTTGGAAGTCAGATACAGCATATCCTGCTCAGTATCATCTGCTGCAATGCCGAGGAACACCAGCAGCCCGCGGCCGATGGCACCGGTAACGCATCCCTGAACGCTGACCGAGGCCTGATGCACACGCTGCAGCACTGCCCGCATGATTCTCTCCGGTGCAGTCCCATGCGCGCTGTTGACATGGGTGCGGTTTAAAGATATAAGGAATAACCACGCCTATTAAGGCAAATTTTTTTGATTATGTAAAGTGGGCAATTTTCCGTTTTTCAATTTCGTCCGGCCGGCCGCGAAACAGTCCGCACACGGCCGGGCTTGCACGACAGGAGCAGGTCATGGAAGAAACACTCGCGTGTGCGGTGGTGGGCGCAACCGGACGCATGGGGCAGCATGTCTGCCGGCTGCTGAGCCGGGCTGATGACTGCATGATCGCCGGTGCAACTGAACTGCCGGGCAGCACTCACATCGGCCGTTCTCTTGCCGAGGTTATCGGTCTTCCGGGAGAACAGGCCCCGGTAGCCGCATGCCTTGAGGATCTGCCGGTCCCGTTTGACGTGATTATCGATTTTACATTTCCCGAAGTTTCGATGCTGACGGTTGAGTTTGCGCGCTCGCGCGGTGTGCGGGCCGTAATCGGCACGACCGGTTTCAGCCCTGAGCAGATGCGCCATATCCGCGAATCGGCGCGCGATTTTGCCTGTGTGTGCGCACCCAACATGAGCATGGGCGTCAACACCCTTTTCAAACTCGTCCGGGATGTGGCGCTTATCCTGCGCGAGGGCTATGACGGCGAGGTGCTGGAGATTCATCACCGCCAGAAAAAGGACGCTCCCAGCGGAACCGCAGTGCGCATAGGACAGATCCTGGCCGAAGCCTGGGGCCGCGACTATCAGCAGGCGGCCGTGTTTGAGCGCAGCGGCATTACCGGCGGGCGGACCCGGGATGAAATCGGCATGCAGACTCTGCGGGCCGGCGATGTGGTCGGAGAGCACACTGTGCTGTTCGGCGGAACCGGTGAGCGCCTTGAGCTTATCCACCGCGCCCAGAGCCGAGACTGCTTTGCGCAGGGGGCCCTGCAGGCGGCCCGCTGGCTGAGAACCAGAAGCGCAGGGCTTTATGATATGCAGGACGTACTGGGGCTGCGCTGACCGGGCCGCAGGACACGACAGGAGCCGCAATGGCATTTTTGATCCGGGTTGCGCTGGCGGTGCTGGCGCTGTATCTGCTTTGGAGAGTCTGCGGTCGCCTGCTGCGGTCTCCGGGTGTGAACGGGGGCGGCCGTCCGGTCGATCCCGGGTCGCGGTCGGTTGATGAACTGGTACAGGATCCGTTCTGCAAACTGTATGTGCCCCGCCGCGAGGCGGTTGTCCTCAGGGAAGGCGGAGCAGACGTATTTTTTTGCAGTGCTGCATGCCGTGATAGCTATGTGCAGCGCGGCGGTCGGCATGCGGAATGATTACGGCCGGATGCGTCATCAGGGTGCATCAGCCGGCTTGAAGCGAACCACCGGACGATCCTATGAGGGACGAATCGGTACACAGCCATGATTTTTCTCCGTCAGAAAGCCTGCCGGACAATGGCCCGGGCGCATCACGCGCGCGCGGGCACTCCCGGCATAACGGCGACACTGATCCCCTTGAAATTTATCTCGGCGAAATAAAAAAAAATCCGATTCTGACGCGCTCCGAAGAACAGCGCTGGGCCAGGCAGCTGTACAATGCCCGCCGGAGCAAGGTTGCCCTGCTCAGGGACGCGGTTGAAACGGTTGTTGCGCTGCAGGGCTGTCGTCCGGGAGATGTGCGGCTTTTCAGCCAGGATTCACTCTATGAATCTGTGCATCTGGACGAGGCCCTGAAGATGCACAAGCGGATCAGGCGTCTGGAGCATCTGCGCGAAAATGCCGCTCGGGTCACCGATCGTAAAAGGTACACCCGGGCCCTGCTGAAACGCGATCAGGACTTCGGCGATTATCTCTCCAGGGTACACATCAACGACCTGCAGGGATGGGAGGTCTGTCTGCAGGAGCAGCTCGGCAGGTTTTCGGGTTCCGGCCGGGGCAGGACATTGCTGCGGCGCCTGCATGAGATCTGGCGTCAGCTGTCTGAAGTTGAGCCCCGGCTGCGCGAAGCACGCCAAGCGCTCATTAACGGTAATTTGCGTCTGGTGGTGAGTATCTGCCGTCACTATAAAACCCGTGCGGCATCATTTCGCGATCTGGTGCAGGAAGGCAATCTCGGTTTGATCAGGGCGGTTGAAAAGTTCGACTGCCGCAAGGGTTTCCGCCTGAACACCTATGCCTCCTGGTGGATACGGGAGAGCATCAACCGGGCGATCGAGGAAAAAAGCCGGATTATCCGCATACCGGTGTATGTCAATGAGAAATATTATAAAATACGGAAAGCCACGGTGCAGGCCCTGCAGGATGAGGGGCATGAGTTGACCGTTGCCGATCTTGCCCGGCATATACGGATCCCGGCCCGTGAGATCGGCAGAATTTTAACCGCATTCAAGGAGCCGGTATCGCTGGACAGCTCGCCGGTCGGGGACATTGATCCTCTGGAAAATTACCTGTCCGACGGCAAGCCCTCTGCGCTTGAGGTGATCTGCAGTGAGACGGTCAGGGAAAAGGCCTCGGCAATTATTGATACGCTCCAGCCGCGCGAAGCAGCGATTTTAAAAATGCGCTTCGGCCTTGCAGATGAGGGCGAGAAAACGCTCGAAGAAGTAGGGGAGATGTTTCGTGTATCGCGCGAGAGGGTGCGGCAGCTTGAGAGCAAGGCCCTGCGCAAGCTTCGCCGCAACAATGAGCTGCGCACGCTTTTGTCGCTGCTTGCCAAGTCCTGATAGAGAGTATTACGCCGGGTGACTGATGAGGGGTGTTTGCGCTTCACCCGGGCGTTTTCCAGCCGGCTTGTGCAGTGGAAAAAACGGTTCGGGACTGATGTCAGGAGCGCTATTGTATCTTCAGATTGCGAACCGCATCCTGTACTTTTCCTAGTATTCCCCGGCCCGCAGGCCGTTGCAGCGCCGGACGCACCGGGACAACGCACGCCGGTTCGGCCTGCATCCCCCGTTGTCTTGACGGGCCCCGGGTGCTGCCGCCGACGATGTTTTGCAGTATTTGGACCATGCGGTTGAGTTCACGGGCGCTTTCGGCTATACGGTCGGTTGAGGCGGCGAGCTGGCTTGTGCTGGAAGCGTTGGATTGGGTGCTTGCTTCCATGTGCGATGCTGCCGTGCTGATATGATGGATTCCCTGGGCCTGGGCGTCGTTGAGCTCTGCCACGTTTGTCATCAGAGCATCAACCTTGCCGATGCCGGTGATGATATCGCGGGTGGCCTTGCCGACTTCCTGTGAAACGGTAACACCGTTCGTGGCGCTTTTTTGCGCGTCTTCGATCAGGGCCGCAGTACTGCGGGACGCCTCGGCGCTTCGGCGCGCCAGGTTGCGCACCTCTTCGGCCACAACGGCAAACCCGCGTCCGGCCTCGCCCGCGCGGGCAGCCTCCACGGCCGCGTTCAGGGCAAGCAGATTCGTCTGGAAGGCGATTTCGTCGATCGTTTTCATTATCTTTACGGTTTCCTCAGAGGAAGCCTTGATTTTCATGATTGCGGCATGCATGCGCGCGAGGGCCTCGGTACTTTTTTCGGCCGAATGGCGTGTATGGCCGAGCATATCGTTGACCTGACGGGCATTTTCGGACGTGTTCTGTGACGTTGCTGCCAGCTCCTTGAGCTGTGCGGAAACCTCCTCAAGGCTTGAGGCGTGCTCTTCGGTTGAGCTGGCGATTTGATGCGAGGCATCCGCCAGGCTGTTGACCACGGTGATCGTTGTGTCTGAACTGCGGTCCAGGCCTTCGATAACGCTGCGCAGTGGCCGCACAACCGCGCGCGGCAGCAGCAGCATAATCAAAATGGCAATGACAATCGTGATTGCGGTAAACATGCCGACGCGCCAATTGGTGTTGTTGTAGGTCCGTACATAATACGCATCCGCTTCGCGTATCTGCCCTTCAAAACAGGTCTGCAGTTCTTTGAGTGCCGCAATCGCAGCAGTAAGCGGCCCCTGAATGCGGCTGTCAATAATAGATAGCGCGGGATTCTCGGGTTGTGCCGCGGGTTTTTTCAGCGCAGCAAGCAGCGCGGCACGCTGCCTGCGCACCTCGTCTGCAAGCTGCCGGACGCGGGCGCTGTCCTGCAGGGTAATCAGGCCTGCGGGGCCGAATGCTTCAGTGAAAAGGCGGTCTTCTTCTGCAAGAGTCTGGGCGGCGTACGTACCGCCCGCCTCTCCGGGCGCCAGCTGTACGGACGCAATAGCCGCGTACAGGCAGGTTTTATAGTCCAGGGTCAGGCTGAAGGCGCGCCAGCCTTTGAGCTGCTGGTCGTGGGCGCGTCGGTAGTGGGTTGACTGACGCAGGGTAATTGAGGTGAGAATGCAAATTGCGAGAAACAACAGCAGCATGCGAAGGTTCAGCTTTGCGGTAAAACCCATTGATGCCATGGCATGTGCTCCCGTAAAAAAAATGATCCGGGTCGTCAGTATCTCTTGCCGCACCGTTCGTGCGCTTGCCGTGTTCCAACCTCATATAGTATATCGAGCGGAAATACGAAAAAATCAAGAGTTTTGTTTATTGCGCATTCTGTTTTTCTATTATATATGATACTCAATCAATAAAACAAATAAAATAATTCTAAAAACGCAAAATTGTCCCGCTATGAATGTTAAACAGTATGAATGAGCGTTTAATGACGTGACCCTGCCCCGCGCGAGTAGCGAGCAGCCGCGCAGGTCTTGCTGCATCAGCAAAAGATGTGCGGTGTGGCTCGCGGACCGGGGAAGATACAAAGCGTCGGCGTCGCTGCTTCCGATACTTCTGCGGCGGGCCGCTGGTGTTCATTGGCGTTGACAGGCACCGGTCGCTTGTCTATACTGCGCGGAACAATAGATACAGGCCGGATAATCACGCCGTTTCCTGGAGGATCGGGCAGATGCATAGACACCTTGTGGGCATTATAGCCGACACCCACGACAACCGTGTCGCCATTCAAAAAGCGGTAGCGCTGTTCAATGCCAGGGGAACCGGTCTTGTCATCCACGCCGGCGATATGATCTCGCCGTTTTGTATCCTTGATTTCGCAGCCCTTGCCTGTCCCATGCAGCTTGTATTCGGCAACAACGACGGGGAGCGGGTGGGTCTGCACAATGCCTTTCAGTCAAAGGGACCGATTCAAAACGGCCCGCGGGTGTTTGACTATGAAGGCAGGCGCTTTCTTTTGATGCATGAGGACGGCTGCGTTGATGCACTGGCCGGCCTGAGCGATATTGATGTCGTGGTATACGGTCATACGCATGTTCCGGATATGCGCCCCGGCCCCCCGCTGATGATCAATCCCGGCGAGGCCGGAGGATGGCTGAAGCAGCGCTCTACGGTCGCTGTGCTTGACGTGAACACCATGCAGGCCGAGCTGGTTGACCTTGCCTGAACGGCTGCGCGCCAGGAGAAAGTATGAACGGACGGGCGAACAGGGGGAACTGTTGCAGGAAACTGCCGATTAAAAGGAATGCGCGCCGGCTTGCGGTGCTGACCGGCCTGGTGCTGCTGTGCTCCATCATGCTGCGCGTCAGCGCCGCCTGCGCCGCTGATGAGCATGCCCTGGTTTTACCCTCTCCGGCGGCAGCCGCAGAGCGTGCCTACCTGGGTATCAGCTCGGAAACATTTTCGCTTGCGGGGATACAGGCCGACATCGTCATCGTTGAGCTTTTTACACTATACTGCGCCCTGTGCGCACGCGAGGCTCCTGCTGTTGCCGAGCTTTTCGATCTGGCCCAGAAGCAGTCGACGCCGCAGCGACGGATCAGGATGCTGGCTATCGGAACAGGCAGTTCGCCTGAGGATGCCGCCCGCTTCCAGCAGCAGCACAGGGTGCCGTTTCCCGTGGTTCCCGATCAGAAAGCAAATTTTGCGCGCGCCTTCAAGATGGCGGTTACCCCGGGATTCATAGCTTTCAGGAGGCAGCCGGACGGCTCGATGACCATCCTGCACACGCGCTCAGGCGTGCTCGGTCCTGCAGAGCGTTTTCTTGAAACGGTGCTGAAGGCTGCGGCCGCCAACCCCTGAGCACCGCCTGCATCTTCCTCACGGCAGCGTTACGGTTTCATATGCGGGCAGTGCGGCGCTTTTGTTTTTCACGGCTGCAATCGTATCGGGATGGGCGCTCAGTGCCCAGGTGATCATGCCTTTTTTCAGGTACTTGTTGACAACCCTGACGATATCTTTGGCCGATACGCGCCCGGCCATGTCCGCGTCGGTCAGAAATCTGCGGCTGTCGCCATGCGTATTGTAGGCCGTCGCCATGCTGAGGGCTACGGCGGCATTGTCCTGAATGCCTGAAAAATATTCCGTCGAAAACGATTTTTTGTAGAATCCAAGGGCCATGTCGATGTCTATATAGGCTCCCGGGAGTTCTTTCTGGCTGTAGGGTGAAACACATTTGCCCTTTGCGGCGACATCAATTGCAGCGTTTATCAGTTCGATGGCCTTCAGGGGATCGCTGGTCCGGTACGCCGACAGGCTGGCGTAGTTGGCTTTTTTATTAAACATTCCCGCCCAGGCGGAATATACCAGCGCGTTTCTGGTGCGCAGCAGATCATTCATGATGTCGGAGATCACCCGGACGGCCAGCTCAAGCGCGTAGTAATCGGCATGCTCCGGGGATACCGCCGCAAGGTTGCCCCGCAGGTAGGCCGCATCGGGGCTGAGCCGGTCTGTGCTGTCCAGAAGCAGACGCGCCCGGCCGCTGTTTTTAAAACGTGCGGGCGCAGCCGGAGCAGCGTCCCCCTCCGGCAGCGTCCCGATGGTTGCATTTAAGCGTTCCTGCAGGGCCTCCAGATTAAAATTGCCCGAGGCAAAAACCGTCAGGCGCTGCGCTACCATCGTGCGCCGGTAGAATTCCTGCACATCCCCGATGGTGAGGCCGGTCAGCGTTGCAGGCGTCTGCAGAAAGGCCTGATAGGGATGACCCGCAAAGAATGCCTGATTGGCGGCGCGCGAGACGCGGGCATATCCGTCCGTCATTTCCGAGCGGTATGCATTGACCGCATTGGTGACCATCTCACGGAACAGTCCCTGCGGGAACGTCGGCTGCCGCAGGAGATCGAGAAACAGATCAAACGTTTCGGCAAAGTAGGTGTCGATGGTCTGCATCTGGATTGTTGCGAAATCGAGGTCGCAGCGCGTCTGTATCGAGCTGGATGTGCGCTTGAGCATGTCTCGCCGCGCGGTATCCGGATAGCGCTCGGAGGCCGAGCACATCAGCTGCAGGGCGATCGCATCGAGGCCGGCTTTGCGGGGATCGACAGCGCCGGCGCCGCCGCTGATATTGAGTACAATCGAGTGCATGCGGTTCAGGGGGTTCTGGCGCACAACAACCTTGATGCCGTTGCGCAGCTTGAATTCATGGAATGTCTGCAGCTGTTCGGCAAGGGGCGGGGTGGTGTGCGTGCAGGCGATTAGGAACAGGAGTGCCGCGCAGCAGGCGGCCCTGATGAGTGTGTGCGTGATCGGTGCGTGCATGGGAATCCTTTCACTGGGTGTGAAGCATTACGGCTGACGGCCCTGCGTGCGCTGCATGATATGCTGGCGAGCTTCATCCTCGGCATGCAGCCACACGGAGGTTAGAAACGGCGCACCGAGCAGGTAGCGGCGCATGAAGGCGCAGACATCCCCCGCTGTCACCGCGCGGATTGCTTCAACATAGCCGGTATAGTAGCCGGTTGACGTTGAGGCCCACCAGAACGAAAGGTCGCTGATGAATCGTGCCGGGATATCGCGCGCGATAATTTCCTGGTTTTCTATTTCGCGCCGAGCTGACGCAAGCTCATCCGGGGAAAAATAGTCTCCGGCGCACATGGCTTCCAGCTCGTGCAGAACCGCAGCGCGCAGGCGCACGATGCTGTCCCACAGGGTTTCCTGCTCGGATACGGTGAGTTTGAATGAAAAATACGTTATGCCGCCGTCGCGCTGTGTATAGTAGCCGGCCGCGATGTGGCGGGTGCCGCCGTGCAATTCCGGTACGGATTTTTCAATGGCGGTTTTGAAACGGCCGCCGGGGCTGCTTACCATCTGGGTCCAGATATCGGCAGCATAGGTTGACGCGCTGTCGGCAGCGGTGTCGGGACCGCGAAAGGCCAGCTGCACTTCCGCCAAACCCTGCGCGGGCGAATTGTCAACCACAACCCAGAGCTGCCCCGGAAGGGGCTTGTGCGGCTCAATGGAAGGAAAGCCGGCGCCGGGCTGCCATCGGCCGAACAGTTCATGTACAAGGCGCAGGGTTTCCTGCGTGTCGATATCGCCTGCCACGAACAGGGCGGCGTTATTGGGGACATAGTAGGTCTGCTGGATGAAGCGCAGCTGCTCGACCGTTGCGGAACGGATGACCTGCAGGTCGCCCCCGACATCCCGCCGGAACCAGTAGTCGGGGTAGAGTGCCATCCTCTGGGCCTGCTCGAGCCGATACTCAGGCTGCGCCTGTGCGCCGGCGATTTCATTGGCGACAACCTGCCGCTCGCGTTCCAGTTCGTCCGGCCGCAACAGAGGGCTTTGCAGTGCCGCTGCCCAGAACGCAAGCCCTTCGGCAAGCTGGTCAGAGGGAATCGTGAAAAAATAGGTCACGTATTCGGTGCTGGTGCCGCCGTTCCAGTTGGCGACCCCGAGGCGTTTCATGGCGGCCATGAACTCTTCCTGGCTTGGATAGCGCTCATTGCCCTTGAACAGCATATGTTCATAGAGGTGGCACAGGCCGTTAAGCTCCGCGGTCTCGACGATGGCGCCTGCACGGAACGTTATCCTGATGGTTACCAGGGGAACCTGGCTGTCGCGGACCAGGAAGACCTCAAGTCCGTTCGGGAGCACATGGGATTCAAGGCCAGATGCCCTCACGGGCGCGCCTGACAGGAAAAGCATCAGCAGGGCCGCCGCTGTGATGGCTGTTCGGCGGCTGAACATACGGTATCTGTCTGCCATGGTGTGTGTCCTGTCGGTTACTGAGGCTGATAGGTGCGGCGCTGCAGCGCCCTCAGGCCTTCTGTATAAAAATTAGTATCATAACCCGTGGGCATCAATCAACATGTTTGCCTGTATGCAATCCCCTCAAGGCGTATTACAACTTGTGCGATTCACTGAAGATTGTTATTATAGTGATATGATCGTCGGGTGAGTCCCGGAGTATGCACTGCCGGCATACAGTGATGCAGGCGCGGAGACAACAGCAGCATGGAAGAGCCTCAAACAATTCGGTTTGTTCCGGCGCGGTTTCTGGAGAGTTTCATCGCGGTCGCGCGCGCGCTGCTGCGGCAGCCCGGGCGGTTTTTTGAACAGCTGCGACCCAGCGGATCCCTGGCTGGGCCGCTTGTTTTTTTGTTCGTGTGCCTGTTTGTAGCCTCATTGTTTGTGGCCAATATTATCGGAGCGGAACTGCCGCTGTTTGCCGCGTTTTTTGTTTCCTGGTCTGTCGCCATGGTGCTGGGCACCATGGGTTCACATGCCATGCTGGCATCGCCGCTGTTTAATGCCCGGCTGCCCTATGAGGCTACGCTGAGCGTTATCGCTTACGCGAACATTGTTGTGCTGGTAGCCTGGATTCCGCTGCTGGGCATTATTGCAAATATGTACGGACTCTACCTGATGTATCTCGGCTTTAAAACCATTCACCGGCTGCCTGCGCAGCGCGCGGGAGTTGCGGTCTTTTTGACGGTGCTGCAGGTCGAATTCATCAGGCTTATAATGATACGTATGACCGCTCCGCAGTGGCTTGACAGCCTGATACAGACCATCGAGTCCGGCAGTATGCCCGCATAGGCAATACCTTTAATCTCTCCGGTCCGGGTTTCAGGATACTTCTTCGTTTACTGCAGGCCATGCCAGGGGCATGGGCACTGGCGGGAACGGCACGTTGCTGCGCCGTTTCCGGGGACTTTGAACGGTATTCGGGCAATGCGGGCTCCCAGGACGAAGGGGCGGGTTTTTGGATGCCGGTTGCGGTTAAGCGGTTTCATTCTCATTGTCATCATGCTGTATGATGCCGGGCAGAGATATTTTTTGAAACGGCAGCATGGCCAGCCCCAGTACGACGACCGGAATCATTTGAAAAAAATGCAGCAGAATCGCGTAGGAAAGGGCATCCGCCTGCGAAACCCCGAAGGCGACCAGGCCGATTTTGCAGGCCATGTGGTAGGTGCCGATAAAACCGGGGGCGGCCGGCAGCATAACGCCCAGTGCGATGATAACCGTAACGGCAAAGCCGTTGATGATTGACAGTTTAAATCCGAATCCCAGAAAAAGCACGTAGGCCGAAAGGCCCAGTACTGCCCAGATCAGCACTGACAGCAAGAGTACGTACAGTGTCTTGCCGATATCAGGCAGAATCTGAAGGCCGTCGATAAATGAGTGCGCGAGCCGGTTGAGCGGCCCGGCAAATTTAGGCGGAAGCACGCGCAGCAGCGAATCGATTCTTTTGATGGAGAATTCCCTCTTGATTGCCAGGATTATCAGCATGATGAAAAGCGATACCGATATGGCCAGCATGGTGATGCCGGCCTTTACCACCTCGGGTGGCAGCGAAACCTTGATGATGACGATAAACATGAACAGCATCAGGGTCAGCAGATCAAACACACGCTCGACTATGATGGTGGCCATTGATGCCGACATCTTAATGCCGCTTCGTTTTTTGACCAGATAAGGCCGGGCGAATTCACCCAGACGGGCCGGCAGCAAGCCGACCGCCATAAATCCGATTGATCCGAGGATAAAAAGGGTTTTCTGGTCATAGTGCACCAGGGTTTCGAGAATCTTGCCCCAGCGGTAGCAGCGCAGGTAATGACCGAGTACGACGACACCGATCACTGGAATGATGTAGAAATAGTTTACGGAAGCAATGCTCGCGGTCAGGGCGCTGAAATCGATCCCGCGAAATGCAAAGTAAATACAGACGCCGCTGATCAGTATGCCGAAGATAATGTTTTTTTTCATAGGCAGCCCTGTCCTGCGCTGGCATGCGCAGGCGCTGATCCGGTTGTGAGCCGCTGAAACCTGCGCGGGCTGCTGTTTTGGGGACACATGCTGGGATAGCGCCTTCTGAGCAGGGGGTCGGCAGTAATTTTAATCAAGGTATGGCCGCGAATTTCCGAAAAGCACATAATGACCGGAGACATTCATGCTTTTTGGGCACTCCGGCGTATGCATGTACCTCGTTGTGCGGATATAGAACTATAATAAAAATGCTTTTTTTGCAACTTTTTATCCAGGTCTTGTAAAATAGTTTATAAAAAACGCTTTACAAACAATCAGGCCATACTACAATTAAATTTGTTTTCCACACAGTGGTGGCGTAACACTCTTGAGCGCATGTCAGCATGTGCCGTGGTAGGTGGGAAGGGTAATGGCGGAAAAAATCGGCGAGCTGCTTGTTGCCAACAATATCATTACTGCCGATCAGCTTGTGGCTGCGCTGAAGGATCAGAAGGAGCGCGGCGGCAGGATCGGCACTGCCCTGACCCGCCTGAATTACGTCACGGAAAGCGAACTGCTGCAGTTTTTGAGCGAGCAGTACAGCGTTCCTTCCATCAAGCTGTCCGAATTTACGATCGACCCCGATGTGCTGAAAATCATCCCCGATGAAGTCGCCTCGAAATACCATGTCATGCCGCTTTCGGTTAAAAATTCAAATCTGATCGTGGCCATGAGCGATCCCACCAATATCTTTGCGCTCGACGATATCAAGTTCCTGACCGGGTACCGGGTTGAGCCCCTTATCGCGGCTGAAGGAGCGATTTTAAGCGCCATCGATACCTATTATAAAACAACCACGGCGGGGCTGGGAAACCTGCTGGATGAGTTTAACGTTGAAGATGTCGATCTCGTCGATGACACCAGTGAAATTGACCTGAGCTCACTTGAGCGGGCGAGCGAGGACGCGCCCGTGGTGAAGCTGGTCAATGCAATCCTCACGGATGCGGTCAATAAAAACGCCAGCGATATTCATGTCGAGGTTTATGAAAAAACGTTTCGCGTACGATTCCGCATCGACGGCAGTCTGTATGAGCTGATGCGGCCGCCTATCAGCATGAAGAACGCTATCGTCTCACGCCTTAAAATCATGGCCCGCCTCGATATCGCTGAACGACGGCTGCCGCAGGACGGCCGCATCAAGCTGAAAATGGGCAAGGGCAAGGAAATGGATTACCGTGTCTCGGTGCTGCCCACGCTTTTCGGTGAAAAAGTGGTGCTGCGCCTGCTTGACAAGTCCAATCTGCAGCTTGACATGACAAAGCTCGGATTCGACCCGGACCAGCTGGTGGATTTTCAGCACGCCATTCACATGCCCTACGGCATGGTGCTCGTTACCGGCCCCACGGGCAGCGGCAAGACAACCACGCTGTATTCGGCACTGTCGGAGCTGAACAAAATAACAGAGAATATCTCAACCGCCGAGGACCCGGTCGAGTTCAACCTGGAAGGTATCAACCAGGTACAGATGCATGAAGAAATCGGCCTTACGTTTGCGAATTCCCTGCGCTCCTTTTTGCGCCAGGATCCCGATATTATTCTGGTCGGCGAAATCCGCGATTTTGAAACCGCTGAAATCGCAATCAAAGCCGCGCTGACCGGACACCTTGTTTTGAGCACGCTGCACACCAATGACGCGCCCAGCACGATTAACCGGCTGCTGAACATGGGGGTGGAGCCTTTTCTGGTTTCCTCATCGCTGAACCTGGTCGTCGCCCAGCGTCTTGCCCGCCGCGTATGCGGCAACTGCCGCGCGCCGATTGAGCTTACCCGCGAGCAGCTCGAAAAACTGGGCACCATACCGGCGACTGTTCCGGATCCGGTCACTCTCGGCAAGGGCAAAGGGTGCGATATCTGCAGCAATACCGGCTATAAGGGCCGCATCGCACTCTATGAGGTCATGCCGATGAAGGATTCCCTGAAAGAGCTCGTTTTGCAGGGAGCCTCGGCCATGGAGATAAAGCGCGAAGCCGTGCAGAGCGGCATGAAAACACTGCGACGAAGCGGTATCAACAAACTGCTTGAGGGTACGACAACGATTGAAGAAGTCTTAAAAACAACGGTCCACGATGACAAATAACGTGCTGCGTGCGGGCCCGTAAAGAGCAGCGCTGCAGTATAGGCAAACCAGAGCGCCTCAGCGCGCCACGGGGGTAACGGATATGCCGCTGTATGTATGGAAGGGCATCAACCAGAAGGGCAAAAAGCAGAAGGGCGAGATCGAGGCCAAGGACTTACCGGCAGCGCAGCTGCTTCTGAAGCGGCAGAACCTCACCTCCGTTACCGTGAAGCTGAAGCCCAAGGATATTTTAGAGAATGTCGCCTTCCTGCAGGCTAAAGTCAAAGCCAAGGACCTGATTCTTTTTACGCGCCAGTTTTCGACCATGATCGACGCCGGCCTGCCGCTCATGCAGGGGCTTGAAATTCTGGCAGAACAGTGTGAAAATCCGACATTCAAGAAAATTCTGAAGCAGATAAAAAATGATGTTGAGGGCGGCTCGACATTTTCAGATTCCCTGCAGAAGCACCCGAAAGTGTACGACAAGCTCTACTGCAATCTGGTTGCGGCCGGTGAACTCGGCGGTATTCTGGACACGATTCTCCAGCGCCTGGCCGCCTATATTGAAAAGAACGCCAAGCTGGTCTCCAAGGTCAAGGGCGCCATGGTCTATCCCACGGTTGTCGCCGTGATTGCCGTCGTGGTTGTGCTGGTCATGCTCATCTTCGTCATCCCCGTATTCGCGGAGATGTTTGAGTCCTTCGGCGGCGAGCTTCCCGGTCTTACCCAGATGGTTATGAATATGAGTACGTTTCTGCGCCAGCACTGGTGGAAAATCGGGCTCGTAGCCGGAGCGCTCGGCTATATTTTTGTAAGGCTAAAAAAAACCGAGCGGGGCGAATATCTGTGGGACCGGTTTATGCTGCGTGTGCCGGTAATCGGATCGCTGCTCAGAAGGGTGGCGGTAGCAAAGTTTACCCGCACGCTGGGCACGATGCTTTCAAGCGGTGTGCCCATTCTGGACGGCCTTGATATTGTGGCCAAGACCGCGGGCAACCGTATCGTCGAAGATGCCATCAATGAAACAAGGCTCAGTATCAGCGAGGGTAAAAATATTGCCGAGCCCATGATGGAAAGCGGCGTGTTCCCGCCGATGGTGTGCCAGATGATAGCCGTGGGTGAATCAACAGGCGCGCTTGACGCCATGCTCGGCAAGATAGCTGATTTTTACGAGGAGGAAGTCGATCAGGCGGTTGAAACCCTTACATCGATGATTGAGCCTTTGATGATGGTCGTTCTCGGCGGCACGGTCGGCACCATGCTGATTGCCATGTACCTGCCGATCTTTAAGATCGCGGGCGCCATTGAATAATAGCAGGAGGTGCGGCGCAACCATGCGCCGGCTCACAGGATCGGGTATGCAGGCAGCGGATATACGGCTGGGAATAATCGGCGGGGGCATGATGGCGTACAGCATTGTGCGCGGCCTTCTTGCGGCGCGGCTGCTTTCGCCGGAACGGATAGTCGTGTCGGATGTGAGCGCTGAGAGGCGTGCCCTGTTTGAAAAGAGCTGCGGCATTGCGGCGGCATCCGATAACCTGCAGGCCGTGCGGCGGTCAAACGTTGTACTTCTGGCAATAAAACCGCAGGGCATGGCCGGCCTTCTGGCCGAGATCCGGCCTGCGGCCGCTTCTGACACGCTCTATCTTTCCATCGCGGCCGGTATTACCACCGCAGCCCTGTATGCCGGGCTTGGCAGCGCGGGCCGCATTGTCCGTATCATGCCCAATACGGCGGCGCAGGTTCGGGCAAGCGCGACCGCCATCTGCCGGGGGCCCAACGCGACGGATGACGACCTGGCGATCGCACGGGACCTGTTCAACGCGCTGGGGACAACCGTTGCGGTTGATGAGACCCTGATGGACGCGGTGACCGGCCTGAGCGGCAGCGGTCCGGCATACGTCTATCTTATTATCGAGGCGCTGGCAGATGCCGGCGTTCGCAACGGCCTTGCACGCGCAACCGCGCTGCAGCTTGCGGCTCAAACCTGTGCGGGCGCAGCCAGGATGGTGCTTGAAGCCGGCGAACATCCCGGCGCTCTCAAGGACCAGGTGTGCTCTCCTGGAGGCACCACAATCAACGGCCTGTACCGGCTCGAGAAAAGCGGCGTGCGCGCTGCCTTGATCGACGCGGTCAGCGCCGCCGTCGCGCGCTCAAAAGAGCTGGGCGGCTGACTCCCCTTCCTTTTTGTGCAGTCGTGCGTGTGCATTCAGACCGGGCAGGCACGCTTCAGAGGGCGGTGCGTAAATTTTTTCGTGGCGCCGTATTCGGCAACAATGTGCCCCTGGCCTATTAATTTCCACTTATAGATCAGCAGGCCCTCAAGCCCCACAGGCCCTCGCGCGTGGATTTTGCTGGTGCTGATGCCGACTTCGGCGCCGAGCCCGTAGCGGAAGCCGTCCGAAAAACGCGTGCTGCAGTTCCAGAACACATTGCCCGAGTCAACCAGGTTCATGAAGCGGCGCGCGTGTCCGGCCTCTGCCGTAATGATGGCATCGGTATGGCCCGAGCCGTAGGTGTTGATATGGTCGATGGCCTCATCTAGGCTGTCAACGATCTTGATGGAAAGAATCGCATCAAGATATTCGGTCTTCCAGTCATCGTCGGTTGCCGGCCGGACCGGAATAACGGCGGCGGTCCGGCTGCAGCCGCGAAGCTCGACCCCGTGTGCGGCCAGAGCGGCAGCCAGGGCCGGCAGAAAGCGTCCGGCTATGCGGCTGTGCACCAGCAGGGTTTCAGCCGCATTGCACACGGCAACATACTGGGTTTTGGAGTCGACCGTTACCTGCACGGCCATGTCAGGGTCGGCTGCGTCATCAACGTAGACATGGCAGATGCCGTCCGCATGGCCCAGTACGGGTATGCTGGAGTTGTTCATGATAAATTGAACAAATTCATTGGATCCGCGGGGAATAATTAAATCGATCAACTGGTCCAGCGCGAGCATTTCGCCAACATCTGCGCGGCTTTCAAGCAGCTGAATCCAGCCGTCGGGGATGCCGTTTTCTGCGGTTGCGGCCGCGATACTGTCGGCAAGCGCGCGGTTGGTATGCAATGCCTCGCTGCCGCCCTTGAGAAGGACGCTGTTGCCGCTTTTCAGGCACAGGCAGGAGATCTGCACAAGCGCGTCCGGGCGCGATTCAAAAATCACGCCGATCACGCCGATCGGGCAGCTGACTTTGTACAGTTCAAGGCCCTGATCGAGCTCGGTCGCGCTCAGGGTCGAGCCGACCGGGTCAGGCAGGCTGATCAGGCTTTCAATGCCGGCAATGGCGCCGTCGATTTTCGCGCGGTCAAAAGCCAGCCGCTTGAGCAGCGGTGCGCCGAGGTTTTCAGCCTGCGCGCGCTTAAGGTCCTTTGCGTTGGCGGCAATGATTGTATCGGCCTGCTGCCTGAGCCCATCGGCAACGGCGCGCAGGGCCCTGTTTTTAAGGCCGGTATCTGCAGCGGCCAGGAGGAGTGAGCTTTGTTTGGCGCGCCGGGCGCGTTCTGTGATGGTCATTGCATATCCGTGAAATGTGAGTTGTCCGCCAGCGGCCAGGGGTTTTCCATGCAGTTCCTGCGCTGATCGCAGCGTGTATCGTTGTTCTGTGAAAAAGTATAACAGAACCCGCGGATGCGTCCAAGCGAAAATCATCCTCGCTGCCGGTTTCAAGCCGCGCAGGGCAGGGGCTTTCATTGTTGACATGCCGCACGGCCTGGATTAGTATTGGCAGCCAGTGCGGATGGTACACATCATTAACCTGCCAATAATGAAAGCACTGCCATGGTTGAGAGAACCTTGATTTTCATTATTGCCGTGGTTTTTTTCGGCGCCAGCTGGTGGTGGTCCAACCGGCAGCATGCCACGGAGGATTTTTATGCAGCCCAGCTGCGCTCGCGCGATGCGGTGATAGGTCAGCTGTGCGCGTTGGCCCTTCCGCAGGTTCAGGGCAAGACCCCTGAGCAGGTTCAGGCTCTTTTTGCGAAACTCTACCCTGCATATGAGGCGCGCCTTGAAGAAAACGCTGTCTATGCGGGGGATCTCGGGGTTCGTTTTTCTGAAGAAGCAACCGCTGCGGGCCTGTTCCTGCCCTGGGGCACGATCAAATAGCAACCGGCGCAGCGGCCCGCATGTTTCGTCCGCAGACTGTTGTTGCAAGCCCTCCGATGGCGCCGATTGCGGTGGTGGCCCCCCTCCCGGCGCGGACCTTCCGGCACAGAAAACATTTTTTTGAGGTACGCTTTTGAATATTGCCAATCGACATGTGCGCGGCGCACTGCTGATTACGGCCGCCATGTTTGTTTTTTCAAGCATCGGCCCGTTCGTGCGCACGATCGCGCTGCCGGTTTCCGTGATCATCTGTATCACCTCAGGCATGTCGGCGCTGTTTCTGCTGGCCTGGTTTGTTTGCAGGGGCGGGCTCGGCCAGCTTGATATACGGGGCCATCGCCGCTGGCTGCTGGTTTCGGCCGCGTGTATCTTCGGCAACGTCTTCTGCTATTACCATGCCTACCGCATGACCACCATGGCCAATGCGGTCATCACCCACTATACCGCCCCGGTTTTCGCGGCCCTGCTTGCACCGCTTATGCTGCGGGAACAATGGGAGCGCGTTACCGGCATTGCCCTGCTGATATCGATGGCCGGCCTGCTGCTGCTGGCCGGCGATGTCTCGCTCGGCCGGCCGCACATGGCCGGAACCGCATTGGGCATGGTGTCCGGTCTTTTTTACGGCATTTCCATTGTCGTGGGAAAACGACTGGTGAGCCGGTACCGGCCTCCGGTGATCATGTTCTACCAGTGCATGCTTGTTTCCGGTTTGGCGCTGCCGCTGGCAGCGCCCGGCCCCTGGGCCATGACAGCGGGCACACTGACGGTATTGTGCGCTTACGCTGTTGTTGTGGGTCTGCTGGCCGCAGGACTGTACCTGCAGGGACTGCGCCACGTGGAAGCGCAGCATGCCGGAATACTCGCCTACTCCGAACTCCTGTTCGTGGTGCTGCTGGGTGTACTGCTGGGCGAAACGCCCGGTGTGCGGGTTGTCGCCGGCGGGCTCCTGATCGCGCTTAGCGGGTGGGTTGTCCTGCTCGCGGAAAGCCGCCGCTCGTAGCAGTTTGCCGTAGTATACCGAATGGCAGTTCTAGCTCTGTTTTTCTAAACGAGAGGCTGTTGCCTGCCCGGCCCGGCTTGCCCGGCGCGCGAAACGGCAGCTTTAATGCGTGTCGCCAAACGAGCCAGCTTACCCGCGATGCCCCTGCGGTGCCAGGTGCCGGCCCAGTAATGCACCGCATAGGATTCATCCGGAAAACGATGGTTCCTTATCATCTGGCGATAGCAGCGTTTTTCTGCCGCCGTCAACGACAGCCGGCGGTTTTGCATGTCAACCAGCGGGCAGAAAACCGAATCCGCAACAACCATGATATCGTGTCCGGGATATGAGTTGAGCGCCCGGTCGAGCATGACCGGTCCGGTTGTCTCGATCACCGAATTTTCACCTGCGCTGTCGATCAAAACGGCTATGACATGTTCCCAGAAGGGGTGCCCGGGAGACGACAGCATCACAGCGTTGCAGGCGAGCCGGGCGCGGCCGTACAATTGTTCGGCATGCAGCCGGGGTTCACAACCGATGATGCATTGCGGGCTGCCGTGCAGCAGGCTGTCCAGGGGGCGCAGGCATTCAGTATCAAGATCGGCGTACAGGCCGCCATAGTGATGCAGCATCAGATACCTGGCAACATCTGCGCGGTTGACATTGCTGCCGTAGGAGTCATAGAGATCTAAAAGTCCGGGATACCGGTCACGGACAAGGAAGCGGCAGTCCTGATCCGTCCAGAGATGGTGACGCCAGCCCGGGTTCAAACTCAGCCATGAAGCAGCATATTTTTGGAATTGTTCAGGAATGTCGGCGGTTTTCCAGGTTTGATGAAGTATCGCGGGAATGCTCATATGCCGCAAAATCCTTGCATCAGCTTAAAAGCAGGGCGGAAGAATTTTTATGCCGGCTCCGGACTTACGAGTTCCGGTCCGCGCCCAGCACGGCTCCGGTTTGCACGCCGGTACCCTTTAAAAAATCACCGGCGTTCATCCGCTTTTTGCCCTCAAGCTGCAGCTCAAGGATCATCAGGGCGCCGCTGCCGGCAGCAACCTCGATACCGTGCTCGCCGGTCCGCAGGACTGTTCCCGGCGCCGCCGGCCGCGTGCATGCATTCCGCACGCAGGCGCGGTGTATTTTCAGGATGCGCCCCGCAAGCAGCGTGAAGCAGCCCGGCCAGGGCGTCATGCCGCGCAACCGGTTATAAATACAGGCGGCCGGAAGGGACCATTCAATCAGCCCGTCGCTTTTACGCAGCATCGGCGCATATGTCGCCAGCTCGTGCTGCTGCGCCAACGGCTGCCATTCCGGGCGGCCGGCAAGGCCAAGCGCCTGCACCAGAAGCCTGCCGCCAAGCTGCGCCAGCCGGTCATGCAGGGTCGCGGCCGTGTCTTCCGGCAGAATGGATTCAGCCTGCTGCAGCACAATCGGCCCGCTGTCCATTGCAGGCTCAACCTGCATAATGGTCACACCCGTCGTTGTTTCGCCATTGATAATCGCCCAGTTGATGGGGGCTGCGCCCCGATAGGCCGGCAGCAGCGAGGAGTGCACATTGATAAAACCAAGGCGCGGGACATCCAGCAGGGCGCGGGGAAATATCTGGCCGTAGGCGGCAACAACGGCCAGGTCGGGCGCATGCGCCCGGAGCTGCTCAAAAAAATCGGCCGAGCGCACCTTGTCAGGCTGCAGAACCGGCAGACCTGCTCGCAGGGCAGCTTCCTTGACCGGTGAAATCTGCACATGCCGGCCGCGTCCGACCCTGCGATCAGGCTGTGTTACGACCGCAACCGGCCTCTGGCCGCACTCAAGAAGGGCCTGCAGCGACGGCAGGGCGAAGCGGGGGGTTCCGAAAAAAGCGATCCGCATATCAGGCATGCTGGTGTCTGCCCTGTAAACATCCGCTACTAAAAACCAGGATGCGCGCATCGCGTGCGCGTCCGTACTGCAGCCATTGTGCCCCATTATAACGCCGCTGTCAATGCGTCCCACGGCTGCCGGACATGCAGCGTGCTGTCCCGGTTTGCTGTTCCCGCTCATCACCGGGGCCATCAGATCCGCTGCTTGCAAGGCGGCACTGTATAAGAGGTTATTTTAGATTGCGGGGTGAGGGCATTTGTGATAAAAATCCACAAAATATGCCGTCCGCTCGACGCATACCGGCACCCGGACCAATCATTTCAGCCGCATTTTTTTGCATACCGTACGCTGGCTACGAGGGCATGCCGGCCGATTGCATCGCTTTTCAGCAGGGGTTCTGTGATGAACGAAGCTCTTTTGCGCGCTCTTCCTTCAGTGGATGAAATGCTGCGCCAGCCGTGGATGCAGGATGTGATCAGGGCTGCGGGCCGCAGTCTGGCCGTGCGCGCCGTGCAGCACGTGATTGCCGCGCGCCGCGCCGTTTTGCTGGCGCAGGGTTCATCAGGGAATTCTACGGCCGGCATCGTAGGGGAGCTGGACTGCGCCGCTGTCATGGCCGCAGTTGAGCAGCTCAGCGCAGCCTCGCTGCGGCCGCTGATTAATGCGACCGGCATTATCGTGCACACCAATCTGGGCCGGGCCCCTTTGTGCGAAACAGCGCTTGATGCCGTGGTGTGCACGGCCCGGGGATACAGCAACCTTGAATTCGACAGCGAGCGGGGATCGCGCGGGCATCGCATCGCCCATATAGCCGACTGCGTGCGGCAGCTGTGCGGAGCCGAGGCGGCTTTTGCCGTCAACAATAATGCGGCCGCGGTTCTGCTGTGCCTGAGCGCGCTGGCACACGGCCGCGATGTTATCGTGTCGCGGGGCGAACTGGTTGAAATCGGCGGCAGCTTCCGCATCCCTGATATCATGCAGCAAAGCGGCGCCCGCCTCATTGAAGTAGGCACCACAAACCGTACGCACCTGCGGGATTACCGCCGCGCCATCAGCGCAAGCAGCGCGCTGATTTTCAAGGCGCATACCAGTAATTACCGTATTGTAGGCTTTACCGCCGGTGTTGCGCTGGAGGAACTCGTTGCGCTGGGGCGTGAGAACGGCATTCCGGTCGCCTACGACATGGGCAGCGGATGTATGGCCGGCGCGGGCATCGCAGCCCTGCGTGATGAGCCCACGGTGCAGGACGCGCTCGCCGCCGGCGCGGACCTGGTGATGTTCAGCGCCGACAAGCTGCTGGGCGGACCGCAGGCAGGCCTGATAGCGGGCCGGCGCGAGTGTGTCGCGGCGCTTGAAAACCACCCGCTTGCGCGCGCGCTGCGGCTTGACAAGATGGCCCTGGCGGCGCTCGAGCAGACGCTGCGCATGTACGTGTATACGCCTGAGCGCCTTGATGAAGTGCCGGTCGTGCGCATGCTGAGGGCCGCTCCGGAGGACCTGCGCCGCCGTGCGCGCAGTTTCGTGCGGCGCCTGAAGGCCGCGCTGCCCGCCTGCGGCGCGCGGGCCGTGCAGGATGTCTCGCAGGTCGGCGGCGGAGCCTGCCCGTTGCGCGAACTGCCGACCTGGGCGGTTGAGCTGGATAGCGTTGACATGGGCGCGCCTGAGCTTGAGCGCCGTCTGCGGCAGGGGCGGCCGGCGGTTGTGGCGCGCATCAAAAACGACCGCATCCTGCTTGACATGCGCACGGTCGCACCCCATGAAACCGCGCAGCTGTTGAAGGCGGTGCGCGCGGCGCTTGCTTTATGAATACCGTCGAGTTCACCGCAGAAGGATCCCTCATCAACCTGCGGCTTGACCTTGCCATTGCCGCGGCTGTTTCCGATACCAGCCGTTCGCGCGCGCAGCAGGCGATCCGGGAGGGCCGCGTCCTGGTCAACGGCGCCGCCGCCCGGGCATCCTGCCGCCTCCAGGCCGGCGACCGTGTACGTATGAGCCTGCCTGATCCGGTTTCGCTTGAAGCACAGCCCGAACATATTCCCCTTGATATCATGTACGAGGATTCCAGTCTTATCGTCATCAACAAGCCGGCCCACCTCGTGGTGCATCCGGCCTGCGGGAACCAGACAGGCACGCTGGTCAACGCGCTCCTGTTTCACTGCCGCGATCTTGCCGGCATCGGCGGCGTGCAGCGGCCGGGCATCGTGCACCGCCTTGACAAGGACACCTCGGGCGTCATGGTGGTCGCCAAAAACGAACGGGCCCACGCCGGACTGAGCGCTCAGTTCAAGGTGCACAGCGTGGTGCGGCGCTATCAGGCGCTGGTGTACGGCGCGGTGGCCGAGGACAGCGGGCGCATAGAAACACTGATCGGCCGCGATCGCACGGACCGCAAGAAGATGTCGGCCTGCCCCCGCAGAGGCCGGCCCGCTGTTACGCACTGGCGCTGTCTTGAGCGTTTTGACGATTACAGCCTGCTGGAAGCCGAGCTTGAAACCGGGCGTACGCATCAGGTTCGCGTGCACCTGGCATCCATCGGGCACAGCGTGCTGGGAGATGCTGCCTACGGCAACCCGCGCAGGCTGCGCGCGATCAGGAACAAGCTCCTGCAGGACACGCTGAAGGCTTTGAAGCGCCATCTGCTGCATGCCGGGTTTCTGCAGTTTTCGCATCCCGCTACGCAGGATGTGCTCTCCTTTACGGCGCCGCTGCCGGATGAGTTCGCGGCTGTGCTTGCGCTGCTGCGGGGGCCGTGATGGTAACAGCTGGCCTGAGCGGCGGGATAGCCAGCGGCAAAACCACGGTCGCGCATCTGTTCGCCGAGCTGGGCGCAACGGTTATCGATGCCGATCAAATCGCCCGCGAAGTGGTTGAGCCGGGCCGTGAGGGGCTTGCGCGCATTGCAGCCTGCTTCGGCCCTGAGATGCTGAACGGGCAGGGCAGGCTCGACCGCGCCCGCCTGGGCGCGCTCGTGTTCGGCGATCCGGGACGGCTGCAGGAACTCAATGGGCTCCTGCACCCGCTGATCGCCGGGGAGATCCGGGAACGGCTTGCGCGCCTGCGCCTAGCGGGCTTTGACGGTGTCGCCGTCGTCGATGTGCCGCTGCTTTTTGAATGCGGCTGGGAGGAAATGTTTGACCGCACGATCGTCGTCTACTGCGATCCGGACATGCAGTGCCTGCGCCTGATGCGGCGCAGCGGCCTTGACCGCGCGCAGGCCGATGCCCGGATCGCGGCCCAGATGCCGCTGCAGGAGAAAAAGGCGGCGGCTGATTTCGTCATTGATAATCAGGGTGCGCCGCAGAGCCTGCGGCCGGCGGTTGCCGCCGTGTACGCGCAGCTTGTGGCCCTGCGATAGCGGCGTTTACCGCCGGTGTGCCTGCGAAGGCTGCACGGCAAAAACAGGGCAAAAAACAAAGCAAAAAAACTTGACAAGACAGAATCAGGGACTATAATGTAGTCATTGCAGTAACAGCACATACCCTTCCCCGTACTTCTAAGACGTTAGAAACCAGTGTGTGCATGTTCTTTCCCGTGTAGTATATCTCACATGTGAAAAACGCCCGTATGCAGATAACACAAGGGTAGATTGTCCGGGGGAATTTTGCGCGGCGCCGATACTGCGGACGCTGCATGGACGCTTCTGGGGCTTAGGGCCGCTAACCGTTCAAATCACGTAACGCTCATTGCCGGAATTCATTTCTGTTGATCAGCTCGCATATAACGATACGCTCAACCTGACGATAGCGCTATTCCATTACAGCCATGCACACCCCGTGCTGAAGAATGTCCTTCGCCTGTTCGCGCGGGCAGCCTGTCATGGGGTCTGAATACAAAAGCGTTCACTGCCACAACCCGGGAGACACTGTCCAATGAATCTGAAAGAACTCAAGTGCAAAAAAATCAATGAACTCATGGAAACAGCCAAGCAGATGGGCATCGAGGACTACAGCAGCCTGCGCAAGCAGGACCTGATTTTCGCGCTGCTGCAGTCGGAAATCGAAAAAAACGGCCTGATTTACGGTGAGGGCGTTATCGAGATTCTGCCCGACGGCTTCGGATTCCTGCGCGCCCCGGACTACAACTACCTTCCGGGCCCGGATGATATTTATGTGTCTCCCTCGCAGATCCGGCGCTTCAACCTCAGGGTCGGCGATACGGTTTCAGGCCAGATCCGGCCGCCCAAGGATTCCGAGCGCTATTTTGCCCTGCTCAAGGTCGAGACCATCAACCTTGAAAGCCCTGAAAAAGCGCGCGACAAGGTGTTGTTCGACAACCTGACGCCGCTCTATCCCATGCGCAAGCTCGAACTTGAGACCGTGAGCGACAATCTTTCGGCCCGCGTCATGGACCTGCTCAGCCCCATCGGCATGGGCCAGCGCGGCATTATCGTGTCCCCGCCGCGCACCGGTAAAACCATGCTGATGCAGTGCATCGCCAACTCGATCACCGCCAACCATCCGGATGTTGTGCTGATGGTGCTGCTCATCGACGAGCGTCCCGAGGAGGTGACCGACATGCAGCGCTCGGTCAAGGGCGAAGTCATCAGCTCGACTTTTGACGAGCCGGCCCAGCGCCATGTGCAGGTGGCCGAAATGGTCATTGAAAAGGCCAAGCGCCTGGTCGAGCATAAAAAAGACGTCGTCATTCTGCTCGACAGCATCACGCGCCTGGCCCGGGCCTACAACACGGTCGTGCCGCCCAGCGGCAAGGTGCTCTCCGGCGGCGTGGATTCAAATGCGCTGCACAAGCCCAAGCGCTTTTTCGGCGCGGCCCGCAACATCGAGGAGGGCGGCAGCCTTACCATCATTGCCACGGCCCTGATCGATACGGGCAGCCGCATGGACGAAGTGATCTTCGAGGAATTCAAGGGGACCGGCAACATGGAAATCTACCTTGACCGCAAGCTTGCCGACCGCAGGGTGTTCCCGGCAATCGACATCAACCGCTCCGGCACCCGCAAGGAGGAGCTGCTGATGCGCGACGACGTACTCAAGCGCATCTGGCTGCTGCGCAAAGTGCTGCAGCCGCTCAACACGGTCGACGCCATGGAATTTTTACTGGAAAAAATGAACGAGACCAAAGATAATGACGATTTTTTATGCTCAATGAACAGGTAATTTTTTAAGGAGTACGCGCGATGAAAGAAGGCATTCACCCGAAATACGAAACGGCAACGGTACGCTGCGCCTGCGGGAACACGTTTGAAACCCGCTCGACCCGCCCGGAAATCAAGGTGGAAATCTGCTCCGGCTGCCACGGATTTTTCACCGGCAAGCAGAAGCTGGTCGACTCGGCCGGCCGCGTTGAAAAGTTCCAGAAAAAATACGCTGCCGCCAAAAAGTAATTTTTTCAGCCCGTCCGCCTGCCCGTTCCGCACGTCAGCCGCGGGACGGGTTTTCCTGTTTTTCACGGCCTGATGTATGTTTGAGAAACTTGAAGAAGTAGTTAAGCGCTACCGTGAGCTTGATCTGCGCCTGAGCGATCCGCAGGTTTTCAGCGACCGGCAGGCCTATCAGGGCCTGACCTCGGAGCGCGCGAAGCTGGAGCCGATCGTCGAGGGCTACCAGCGTTACTGCAAGGCCCGCCAGGACCTGCAGGACAACCGCGCGCTGCTGAGCGACAGCGACCCCGATATCCGCGACATGGCCCAGGCCGAAATCGGCGCAATGGAAGAAACGCTTGAGCGCCTTCAGCGGGAACTGCGCGTGATGCTGCTGCCGCGCGATCCGCGCGATGAGAAAAATGTGATCCTGGAAATCCGGGGCGGCACCGGCGGCGAGGAGGCCGCGCTGTTCGCCTATGACCTGTTCCGCATGTACTGTAAATACGCCGAGAGCCGCAGCTGGAAGGTCGAGATCCTGAGCCAGAACCAGACCGGGCTCAAGGGGCTCAAGGAGGTCATCGCGCTGATCAGCGGGCGGGGCGCCTACAGCCAGCTCAGATATGAAAGCGGGGTGCACCGGGTGCAGCGCGTGCCTGAAACCGAAACCCAGGGCCGCGTGCACACCTCGGCCGTTACGGTCGCGGTGCTGCCCGAGGCCGATGATGTCGATATTGACATCAACCCGGCAGACCTGAAATTCGACGTCTACCGCTCCTCCGGACCCGGCGGCCAGAGCGTCAACACCACGGATTCGGCCGTGCGCGTAACGCACATTCCTACCGGCATGGTGGTCAGCAACCAGGATGAAAAATCGCAGCACAAGAACAAGGCCAAGGCCCTTAAAATTTTGAAATCGCGCCTGCTGGACATCGCCGTGCAGAAGCAGCAGGATGAAATATCGCGCCAGCGCAAAAGCATGGTCGGCAGCGGCGACCGCAGCGAGCGCATCCGTACCTACAACTTCCCCCAGGGCCGCGTCAGCGACCACCGCATCAATTTGACGCTGTACAGAATCGACAGCATCATGCTGGGCGATCTGCAGGAAATCATCGATCAGCTCATTACCCATTACCAGGCCGAGGCGCTGCAGTCCGCGGATGTGTAGGCCGCGGGATCTGCTCCCCCCGGGTTTTCCCGGTCACTGCCATTGACGCTTTCTGAACTGCTCACCGAGGCGCAGCAATGCCTGCGCGACAAGGGTATCGGATCGGCGCGGCTCGATGCCGAGCTGCTGCTGGGCCATTGCCTGGGGCTTGACCGCGCCGGCCTGTACTGCGCCGCGGAGCGGCCGGTTTCCGGGCAAAAAGCCGCAGAATTTTTTGAGCTCGTCCAGCGGCGCGCTGCGTTTGAGCCTGTTGCCTACATCACGGGCAGGCGCGATTTCTGGACGCTTGAGCTTGCGCTCGGCAGAGGCGTGCTGATTCCGCGCCCTGAAACGGAAGTGCTGGTCGAGCGCGCGCTCATATTTCTCAAGAGCCTTGACTGTGAGCGCCCGCGCGTGCTCGATATCGGCACGGGCAGCGGCGCGATCGCCCTTGCCCTGGCAGCCGAGATGGCGCCGCTTGATATCGTCGCGCTGGATGCAAGCGCGCAGGCTGCTGCCTGCGCGCGCGGCAATGCCGAGCGGCTGGGGCTCTCCGGGGTGCAGGCAGTGCAGGGCCGGTTTCCGGAGGATTGCTCGCGTGATGACGGCAGCTATGACCTGATTGTTTCAAATCCGCCCTATATCGCAACTGCCGACATCGATGGCCTGGCGCCCGATATTCGGGACTTTGAGCCGCGCGAAGCGCTTGACGGCGGGCCGGATGGTCTTGGCGCATACCGCAGCTGGATTCCGCACTGCGCTGAGTTGCTGCGTCAGGGCGGCTGCCTCATGCTTGAAATCGGCCATGATCAGGCCGCAGCGGTTGCCGGGATGCTTGCGGAGGCAGGATGCTGCGGCGATATTGATGTAGCGCGCGACCTGGCCGGCCGCGACCGTGTCGTCATATGGCGCAGGGGACAGGCAGTGTAGCCTGCAATCGAAATCGGTATCGGGGGCGTTACCGGTTTCGACATCAGATGAAACGGCACGTCGCCTGAATGCGCGCTATCGATTTCGATAGCGATCCCGATCCCGATAAAAAAAGCCCCTGAATATTCAGGGGCTTTTTGCTGCGTTCAGATAAGTTTACGGCCGGGGATCAATAATAGCCGTCATCCAGCCAGTATTCCGGGCCTGATTTGATGCTGAAGGCCGGGTCGACATCGATCTCGACAATTTCGCCGGTGCTTTTCTGTACGTACACCTTGCCGCCTTGCTGGCGCCCGCTTTGAATGCTCAGGCTGGAGGCAATACCCTCTCC
>CAIRTM010000061.1 GCA_903881505.1 uncultured delta proteobacterium
TCACCCGGCTTGATCCGGTCCAGCCGTTTGACCTCGGGGCCGACCTGTGTCGTCACTATTCTGCCATTGGAGCCCTCAAGCGTCAGCATGCGGTTTTCATAGTCAATTTTTTTAACACGTGCGCTCGCCTCGGTGACGGTCACCTTCTCAGCCCCGGGCTTATCGGCAAAGCGCTGCGCTGACTCAGACACGGACATGCCGGGATCTTCGGGCGAATCATCGACCGCAATCTCGACGGACTCGATCGCTTCGGCAACCACCGTATCGCCGACCTTCACCTGTGAAAAATTCGGCGCATCGGGCCCGACATTGACAAGCTGCATACCGCCGTCGGCATCCTTCAAAACCGCCGTATGCTTCTCGTAATCAATGTCAACGACCGTCGCCTTCGCCACGGACACGCTGCCTGTTTGCACGCCGCTGGCGGTGCGCTGCACACCCGATTTCGAGCACGCGGCCGCACAGCAGATCAGGGCGAGGCACATGATACTGTTCAATGTTGTTTTCATACATACTCCTCCCTGGCATGGTAATTACAGCAGTTACAGCCAATGCAACAGCCCGCGTACAGCACGCCGGCTGCGTGTCACGCCCGCTGCCCGTTCTCGCGAAGCCACTCATCATAGCGGCGCCGGACAATCGCCACCGCCTGATCCGCGGTATCCACGCAGTGGGGTATATCGAGGTCCGCGGGGCTTGCAAGCTCGAATTCCGGCCGCAGCAGGTACTGCCGGGCCCACTCTACCAGATCGAACCACATTCTGCCAATTAAAATAAGGGGCACCTGACCCAGCTTGCGGACCTGCAGCAGCTGCCAGATCATCGACAGCTCAAGCACGGTGCCGATGCCGCCGGGCACGACGATAAAGGCGTCGGAGACCAGCGCGAAATGATGCAGACGCGAAAAAAACGTGCGATGCTCGTAGGCCTGGCCGACAAACGGGTTGACATCCTGTTCAAAGGGCAGGTGCACGCGGATGCCCTGGCTGCTCGCCTGCGCGCCTGAGCGGGCCGCGCCCTCGTTGGCAGCCTCCATCAGGCCGGGGCCTCCGCCGGTAACGATGCCGCAGCCCATCGCGGCAAGCTCGGAGGCAAGGTCGCGCACGGCGCCGAACACCCAGTGCTCGCGCGGTATGCGGGCCGACCCGAAGATCGTAACACGGAACTCGGGCCGCTTCGTCGGCCGCAGCCGTGTCAGGTTGTTGACCACCTCCCAGAGTCCCTGCACCGAATCCTTCAGAATCTCCACCACCCGCGCCTGGTCATCGAGGCCGACCGAATCGCCGGTCTGCTGAAAGCTGTTTACCTGGTCCTGCTGCTTTTCCATATCATCCCTTTCTGTTGCCGACTGGTTACCTGCGGCCGCATGGCCGCCGGATCAGGACTGCCGGCGGCAACCCTGCAGGGCCGATCATCCCTGAGGCTTCTCCAGCGATGCTTTTTTATATTTGACGCCCGTGTCAGGCCGGTTCAGCCGGCTGCGCTGTCTGTAGCTCTTCCAGAGCAGAAAGCCCCCGGCAAAGGCATGGTCATTATCGCCCGCCCGGCAGCCCCTGGGCAGCTTTTCCAGTTTTTTGACATTGCCTCCCCCGAGAACAACCTCATCCACCTGGAGGGCGGGGATGATACGGTCTACGTAGGCCTCGACGAGCTTCTGCCATTTTTTCCGGCCCAACCGCTGAAGGCCTCGAATGCCGAGGTAATCTTCAACGGTTCCCCTCCTGAACGAGAGGTTTCCCAGTTCCAATGGCACGATGTGTCCTCGTACCATCAAGGCAGCGCCGAGCCCGGTCCCCAGCCCCAGGAAAAGCATCGTGCCTCCCCGGTAGCTTCCAAGAGCCTGCATGGCCGCATCGTTAACGATCTTGACGGGGCATTTGAAAGCGGCCTCAAAGTTAAAACGCATCCAGCCCTTGCCAAGGTTGCGCGGTTCGGCGGCAGGACGGTTGTTCCGCACGGGGCCGGGGTATCCGATGGACACAACATCATAGGACCAGCCCCGTGCAAGCTGTTTGACACGGGCCGCCATGCGCCCCGGTGTCAGGCCGGGACCGGACTCAAACACGCGGCGGTCCGTTTCACCGCTCGCAAGCATCTTGACGAAGGTCCCGCCAATATCAATGGTCAGTATTTTCATAGACAACGACGACCTTTCGCGCCGGGGCAATGAAGCGGCCCCGTGTGCGCTGTTTAAAATTCTCCTGCCGGACACGTGTCCGCACACGCGGCCCCGGCCGGCAGGTTTCCTGAACTTATTTTTTCTCCGCGGCCGGGATCAGGCCGTCTTTTGTCATGCGCCTGACCATGACAGCGCTAAAATCCGTGATAAGGCGATCGAGTTCCGCCATGTCCATCCAGGTGTCCGACAATGCCGCCCAGGCCCGCTTTTCGGTTTTGATATCGTAGACATTGGTCTCGAGCCGCGCGACCTCATTACTCTGAATATAGCCGGCAGCTACCAAAGATGAATAGCTCATACCATAATATCCGCGCCAAACGCCGTAGGGCCGCTGATCATAGGTCTCGTACGTTTCCTGACTGACCAGGCGCGTAGCCAGCACAGCCTCCGCCCCCAGCGCCCGGATTTTTTCGGCAGCGCCCTCCCGGCCGTTCAGCTCTTCAAGCGTCATGACTTCGTAGCTTTTGATAACGCTCACGCCATGCGCCGCAAGGCTCTGAGCGAAACTGTCTTCAAACAGCCTGCGCGTGGCGGGCTCCCTGGCGATACCGACCACCATCATTTTCCTGATCGTTCCCATCTTCAAATCCGGGTCTTTCCAGACCCGCTGCAGCGTCGTGGTCGCGCAGGAAGCTGCGGCGAACATCAACACCAGAACAATGAAAAGCCACAATCTGTTCTTCATAGCGGTCTCCTTTGTGTTGTCGGTTGTTATTACGCAGACTGCCGGACACGCCCTGGCTTTGTCCGGCCTACAGCTACCGTTTCTTCTGTACCCTGTAGACCTCGCGCTGTTCCTTTGCCGTAAAGCCGATGGGGCGTTTCGGCTTCTCGGGTTCATGCATAAGCGCCCGGATGGCTTCAAAAAGAACCCCTATACTTTTATCGTGGCCCGCGATGCGGCTTTCAAGCTCCTGAAACTTTTTTGCCAGCTCCCGGCTGGTATTCAACATTTCACGAAGCCTTACAAACGCGCGCATGATGGCAATGTTTACCTGGACAGCTCGCTTACTGCTTAAAACGCCAGACAGCATTGCTACGCCCTGCTCGGTGAACGCATAGACATTCTTTGCATGTTTGATTTTTGAACATATCACAATTTGTGATATGTTCCTGATCTCGTCACGATCCAGGTCAAACATGAAATCTTCGGGAAACCTGTCGATGTTTCTCCTCACGGCCTGATTCAGCGTTCTGGTCTCAACCCCGTACAGTGCAGCCAGATCCCTGTCGAGCATGACCTTGTGCCCGCGCAACAGATAAATTTTACGCTCAATCAGTTCAACGGCGATCAGTTGAGCATTTTTCATTTCTGTCCCCTCCTTTAAGATTTAATTATGGCGAAATCGCCACGATTAACTTAAACCCATCGAATTCGATGGGTTTAAAAATCCTGACGCCGCAATGTAGGGTGCGCCGTGCGCACCATTCATAAACACTTTGGCGACGGTGCGCACGGCGCACCCTACACCTTCACCTGCCCTGTTCGACTATTTTTATTTCCTCATCGCTCAGGCCGTAGAGGTCATACACGAGGTTGTCGATCCGGTTGTCGGTGGCGTCGATCTGGCGCTGCAGGGCGGTTTTTTCATGCGCGGTTTTCGCCACCGCAAGCTGTTTGTTCAGCGCAAGCATCTGCTCGACAAGGCCAACCATGCTGTCATGACGGGCCTTGTCCTCTGGCCTGTCAAAATTTATTATGTGGATAGGCAGCCGTTCTACATATATCACTTTAATTTCCGCAAAAACTTTTCCAACCATCTGGGGATTTTGTAACTGGAAAACACTCTGTAGAAGCTTAGAATTTAGAATCCCCAAAAAATAATGATGCGAATAAGAGTCATCATGTGGTTTATTTATTTTGATTACATGGCAAGAATTTACACATATAGCTGAGTCAAAATCAATAGAAGCCCGCAGAGTATCATCTGTTCTTCGCATTATAATTTTGGGGCTAATAAACAACTCTGGGTTTCTTGGGGCAGCTATCCAAGGGCCATAATTGATGAACTCATCCGTTGAGGCCAGCCGATACCGCGCTATATCACCTCCCCTATATAAAAGTCTCCAACCATCAGCGCAAGCCCCTTTGACAGAATATGGCTTCTCCATCAAAGTTATATCAGTCTGAGGCGGATTCCCTTTGCCTTTTTCATACATTTTCACCCCTGCCTTGATTGTTGCCAGCGAACCAAATGGGAGCGAATTTTTAGATACGCGGTCCAGTATGGTTTTTTTATCAGCAGTATTGCGATAATCGATTTTCAACAACTCATCCGCCAAAAATTCTTTAATCCTACGACTGTATTTTTTGTCAGCAACTTTGATATGTATCTCATGATCCATGGTTTTATTTTCTTTTAAAAATCGGAATACGAGCGTATCAACGATAGCTGATTTAAAAGCCCATCCGGTTTGCCATATCTCATCGAAACATATTGATGTAAAAAGCCAATACCGCAAATCTTTGCAACTTTCCAAATCACAAAAAGTATTTGGAACAATCATTGAAACTACCCCCCTTGAACGCGCAAGCAATATTGTTTGGATGATAAAAAAACAATAGCTGTCAGGGTATTTTTTTGACTGTCCGTATTTTTCTAAAAGATAATTCTGCTCTTCTTTTACAAAAGGAATACCATACGGCGGGTTGCCTATCACGGCGTCAAAGCCGCCGGATTTCATGATGTCGGGGAATTCGGCGTTCCAGTCGAACACGTTCACGCGCAGGCGTTCTTCATCGTCAAAGAGCGAGGCCTGATGGCCTGTGTAAAAATCGGGGCCGATCAGGGAATTGCCGCACTTGATGTTGCTGTCAAGATCAGGCAGCGCGCGCTCCTGCAACAGCTTGAGCTGCCGCGATAAGGTCTGCTCGCTTTCGCCTTCGAGCACCTTGAGCAGCAGCGAGAGCTTGGTCACCTCAACCGCCTGCGGATCGATATCAACGCCGTAAATGTTATTGAGGAGAATGCGGCGGCGCTCGGCCGTGGTGAGCTTCCATTCTTCGCCATGGCTCTGGTAGAGCGCGGGGGTTTTGCCGGTTGCCCATTTTTGCGGATTATCGGCAACGTACCAGTCGCGGTGCCAGTCGAGCAGATACTGATACGCCCCGATCAGGAATGAGCCCGATCCGCAGGCGGGATCGAGAATGCGCAGTTTCTCAACCTGTTTGGGCGTAACCGGTTTGGCGGGCAAAGCCTTCGCTGCTACAGGAAATCCCCCCTTATCCCCCTTTGTCAAAGGGGGAGATGTTTTAATGTCCATTGGAGGAGCAAGTGCGCCGACCGTGTTTTTGACAATGTAGTCGACAATATAGGTGGGGGTGTAATAGACGCCGCCGGCTTTTTTCACTTCGGGCTTGTCTTCGATGACCGCGCGGTGGCCGTCGGTAAGGCGGATGACCTTGCCGAGGAACTGCTCGTAAACCTGCCCGAGAATATCGGAGGAGAGAACGGAAAACTCATACGGGCAGTCGGGGTAATACAGGCCACCGATAATGTCTTTCAGGGGCTTGTCGTCTATGTCGAGGCCAAGGGTCAGTTCATCGGGCAGATCGCGGCCCTTTTCCTTTGAAAAATGGAACAGGCCGGAGTTGTACTTGTCATCGGCCTGCTGAAACACCTCGCACAGACGCCGGTATATATTCTGGCCGTTGACGACGGACAGCAGGCGGTTGTATTCGTCAATGCCCCGGTCTTCGCAGATGCGCAGGAAAATGATGCGGTCAATGGTCTGCTGCACGGCAAAATTCAGCTCGCGCTGCGTGAGCTGCGGGTTACGCAGGGCAATGTTGCGGGCAAGCACATCGCGCCACGATTCGATCTCTTTTAGAAACGCGGCATCGACCTCGGCTGTGCCTTTTTTGCCCTTGGCCGTGTCGGCGTAGGTGTCAAAGGAACCTTTGAGGATTGCATCGCGGGAGAATACGGCGGCGATTTCATCCCAGCGCCGGGGGTATTCATCATAAGTGATATACAGGGTGCGGGCGGTTGCGGACTTATCGGTCTTGACCGGCTTTATGCGGCAGTCATACACCGAAAGCTCTTCAAAGTCCGACAAAATGCTCAAAGGCAGCTTTGCCGACCAGGCATAGCGGCGCAGCTGAAAGGCCGGGTTTGTATCATCCTTGATATTGACCGAGGGCTTTTTGGCTTCGAGGAAAAACTTGCGCATGCCGCCGATGCGGAAACAGTAGTCGGGGGCCTTGGTAAACCCGCCTATTTTGATGGAATCTTCGTGGATAACGTCTTTGTAGGCCTCGGCATAGCCGCTGGTGTTGTCGACATCCCAGCCGAGGGCCTTGAAGAAGGGATCGAGAAATTCGCGGCGCACCTGTGTTTCGTTGTAGGAGCCGGATTTATAGGCGTCGATCTGGCGATGAAAGCGTTCAACAAGGTCGAGAATAACCTGCGGAGCGGGCATGCGCAATTCCCCCCTGAAATACGCGGTTTGTTGCGGATTAACGTATCAGAACGCCCCTTGAGAGTCAACACAGGGGAATGGTGCATTTTGCCGGACACGTTTCACTTTGTCCGGCCTACCGTGAGCCGATCCGTTAATGTAGGCCGGACTAAAGACGCCTTGGCGGATGTGTCCGGCCTGTTCCCGTCAGCCGCATTCGGCGGCTTGACAGGCCGCCCCAAAAGGAGTATCAGATTTTTTAAATAAAGCATTTCTTAATAACCACACCACAAAGGAGGACGGCATGAAAAAAATCGGCATGTTTCTCGGCACCATCACACTTGCAGCGCTTCTGCTCGGGGCCTCGAACGCTTCGGCCCAGGTTCTGGACAACACGTGGTTCAAGCTGAGCATTTCAGCCAAAGGCTACGAGGTCGGCATGGATGATGCCGTGACCAAGGGCAGCATCAAGGCGACCGCCTACCTGCTGGTGCAGTGGAACGGGAGCGACCGGTATAATTATTATTTTTATTCAGAGACCTCTCCGGGCACGTGGACGGAAAAAAACGTCGGCTATTTTTCTGCAACGCCATCCGGCGAGGTATATTTTTTCCTGTCGGACAAGGAACTGACCATAAACACGCCTGACGGTAAAGAGCTCAACGCGTACATTACCGGCCTGATCAAAGTTAAACTTGACGATCTGGGGAATCTGAAGAGCGCCACGTTCCAGTCTCTCGGCATCGAAGTCTACGACGGCAGCACGCCTGATGGGGCCACGATATACGGCGGGGCGACGATTAAGGGTAAAATCTGCGAACCGCCTCCTATTACTGTCTGAGAGCTGAAACTAAAGCAGTGCATGTGCCGGACACGCCCCGCGCAGCGGGGCTTTGTCCGGCCTGGATTGCTACATTACAACAATCCGGTTTTTGGCTGGCACGCAATCGCCGCGGGCCTATAGTTGCCTCAATCCGCGGGGCGTTATCGCACACGATACAGCGCGGATACCCGGACGACAAACGGATAAGGAGACCTGTCATGCCGCACATGCATACTGTCATGAAAATGCGTTCCGTTATCGTGCTTTGTATGCTGGGCCTGATCGCCGGCTGCGCCGCGGCGCGCTCGCCGCTGACCGGCGCATTCAACCGCCAGGCGGAAAAAAATTACGGGGCCGACAAGACGACGGTCTGCTTCCTGTTCCGCCACCAGTCCCAGATGCACGGCTTCGATACGATACCGAA
>CAIRTM010000062.1 GCA_903881505.1 uncultured delta proteobacterium
AAATATTTTACGTTTTATCCTCTTAACGGTCAAGAAAAAAGACCAGCTATTAAAACGGCACCCCTGGCTGCGGCATCCCCCGGTGAGCCCTGTGCGAAACCACTGGGTTTTGCCATTTTTTCCGCCAATGGTTTGATTTTGCAAAATAGTCAAAATCTGCCCTAATGTAACGTGCTAATTTTTAATTGATTTTTTACTTACTATTTTATACTATTCGATTTGTCTTTTTGGCAGAATCCGCCTGCAGTTGTGCGGACCGGCACAGCGTATCTCTTTACATCGGACACACTCATGCGCGATAAAGAGTTCTGGTCTGGCTTTAAAGTCTGGATCCCGGCAATCTTTATCATTGCCTGCATTCTGCTGTTTTCGTTTGCGAGCAGGAAGGTGCTGGTACGCAACGCCGGTGAAGCCTTCAATCACCAGCAGCTTGCCCTGGTAAGGGAATCGGCAAAAAGCATCAGCGAATCGCTGCGCAGCCTTGCAACCAAGCAGCGCATTGCAGCCTCAATCATCGACGATTACCCCATTGAACGCATATGCTCGGCCGTTCTCAAGGAAAAACGCCCGCTGATCAAAATGCTTTTCATTGCCGGCCCTGATGCGGCAACGCTGAAGCCCTACCCTCATGATGCGGTCCTGCCCGGCAAGACCGCATCAGCCTGCGCAGCGGCACTGGCCGGCCTTGAGCCCGGCGCAACCATGTTCATCACCGACCCGTTTGCCGAACGCGGGGACTCGATATCGCCTGAAATTTTCGTGCTGGGCGTGCGCATCGGCACATCCGGGTCATGGCTGTGCAGCATTGCCGACTTCACCTATATCAAGGACCAGTTCGTCTATCCCCTGCGCTCGGCCCAAAGCGGCTATGCCTGGCTGATCGACAGCCACGGGCTGCTGCTGGCCCATCCCAACCGCAGCATGGAAGGCCGCAGGGCTGTTGAGGTTCTGCGCGAGCTGTGGCCGGAAAACGCGCCGTTCGTGATGGACGGGCTGATCAACGAGCAGATGGTTACCGGAGGTGAGGACAGCGGCGAATATACCGGCTGGCACATGGGCCGCACGGATCCGGTCCGCAAGCTGATTGCCTACTGCCCCATCGATGTGTTCGGCCTGAAATGGTCGCTGGCCGTTTCAGCCCCCTACCACGAGGTCATGGAGCCGCTGATGAACAGCATCATCGGCCTTGTGGTGTTTTTATGCTGCTTTATCGTTATCATTCTCGTGGGAACGGGCCTGCTGCAGCTGGAACGCGAGCACAAGCGCCAGGTAGACCAGGAGCTTACCTGGAGCAACGAGGTGTTCGACAGCATTACCGACGGCATTTCCATTATCGACCGCGACTACAAGGTGCTCATGGTCAACCGCGCGATTTCCTCATGGCACGGAAAATATAAAAGCGCATTTCACGGCCAGCCCTGCTACGCGGTCTTCCAGCAGCATCAGCAGCACTGCCAGGGCTGTCCGGCGCGCGAGGTTTTCGAAACCGGACTGCCGGCCTTCCGCAGGGGTGTAGCGACCATAGTCGGCGACAGCAAATACTATTTCGATCTTACGGCCTTCCCGCTCAAGGACGCGCAGGGCAATACCGTCAAGGTGGCTGAACTGGTCAAGGACGTCACGCGCGAGGTCATGCTGCAAAACGAGCTCCTGCAGCACGAGCGCAAGGACATGATCGTGAAGATGGCCTCGCAGATCGCGCACGAAATCAGAAATCCGCTCGGCGCGCTCACCCTCAACATCGATCTGCTTGAGGACGAAATCGCAGGATCGTCCGTCAGCGCCGAAGTCGGCAGCCTGCTGGCCACAATCAAGCAGGAACTTGACGCACTCAACCGTGTGCTGCAGGAGTACCTCGAATGCGCGCGTTTTCCCCGCATCAATCAAAGCAGGCAGGACGTTCACGCCATTATCGAGGACCTGTTCGGCCTGCTGGAGCCGGACCTGCGCCAGCGCAGAATTCTGTGTACGCGCAAATTTGAATACAACCTGCCCGAGGCCTGGATCGATCCGGACCAGGTCCGGCGCGCATTTTTGAATATTCTGCGCAATGCAATGGACGCGCTGCATGACGGCGGCTCGATTACGGTTGCAACGCGATCGGATGAAGGCAGCGTGACCGTTATGTTCAGCGACACCGGAGCAGGCATGCCCGCCGAGGTGCTGGAAGAAATTTTTACACCTTTTTTCACGACCAAAAGCGGCGGCACCGGCCTGGGCCTCTCCATTACGCAGCACATCATCAGCGAGCACCGGGGCGAAATAACCTGCGAAAGCGCACCCGGCGCAGGTGCGACCTTCACCGTGGTCCTGCCGCGCGCGGACTGCGATGGCAGCTCCGGCCGCAGCGCGCCTGCGGCTGAAGGCACTGACAATCACGGCGCGGCATAGGCCGCCATTGCATGGAAAACCGGCATGGAACCAAGAGACGACAGCCCGATTTTAATCGTTGACGACACACCCGGCATCCGTGAGGCCCTGCAGAAAATCCTGACCAAGGAGGGCTTCACCGTATTTGACGCCGAAGACGGAGAACAGGCGGTCAAAATCCTGCAGCAGCAATCCATTGCCCTGCTCCTGACGGATCTCAAAATGCCCAAGATCGACGGGGCAGAACTTTTGAAAATCGCGAAAACGATTTCCTCTGACATCGAGGTAATCCTGATCACCGGCCACGGCACAGTCGAAATCGCGGTCGATGTCATGAAGGACGGGGCCTTCGATTTCATCCAAAAGCCGTTTAACCGGATGACCGTACTCAAAACCGTGCGCAAGGCGCTCGAAAAGCGCTCGCTCGTTCTTGAGAACCGCAGCCTGCATGAGCGCCTGCGCAACACGCAGGCGGTCGAGGACGTAATCGGCCGCAGCAGCGCCATGCGCAGGGTCATGGATCTGATCGCGCAGGTCGCCCCGAGTTCGGCCACCATCCTGATAACGGGTGAGAGCGGATCGGGCAAGGAGGTCGTTGCCAAAGCCATCCACGATGCCAGCCCGAGGCGTGACAGCAACTTTATCAAGGTCAGCTGCGCGGCCCTGCCCGAAACGCTGCTCGAAGCCGAGCTGTTCGGCTATGAAAAGGGGGCATTTACCGGTGCCATCGCGCGCCGCGAGGGAAGATTCGAGCTGGCCCACGGCGGCACACTGTTTCTCGATGAGGTCGGCGACATCAACCCGGCCGTGCAGGTCAAACTGCTGCGCGTGCTGCAAAGCGGCGAATTCGAGCGCCTGGGCGGCGGCAAAACATTCAAATCCGATGTGCGCCTGATCGCCGCCACCAATGCATCACTCAAGGACCTGGTGGCCTCCCGCCGGTTCCGCGAGGACCTGTACTACCGCCTGAACGTGATCAACATCGAGGTTCCGCCCCTGCGCGAGCGCATTGACGATATTCCCCTTTTAGCCAATCACTTTCTTCGCATGTACAGCAAAAAAAACGACAAGCCGCTCGAAGGAATCTCACCGGACACAATGCAAATCCTGCTGGGCTACGGCTGGCCGGGCAACGTGCGCGAGCTTGAAAACACGCTCGAGCGCGCGGTCGTGCTGACACGATCCGGCCTGATCATGCCCGCCGACCTGCCTCAGGATTTGATCGTGAACGCTGAAAAGGTCCGGGAGGTGTCCGGCGAAGAACGCGTGCTCTCGATTCCGATCGGCAAGATACCCCTGCGCGATATTGAAAAAATGGTGATGGATGAAACCCTGAAGCAGGCGCACGGCAACAAAAACGTTGCATCCAGGGTGCTGGGCATTTCAACCCGGACGCTCTACCGCCGCATTGATGAGGAATAAAGCGGCCGGCGCGCCCGCTCTACAATTTCTTCGACGGCTTCGCCGATGCCTGCCGGGGCAACCGCGCCGGCCGGTGAGCACATATACTCTGGCGCCGTCACGGTCCAGAAATACCGCGGCGCGCGATGCGCCTCCTCTTTTTATGCCGCTTTCTTTCTCTGGCTTCACGGCAGGCGGCCTGCAAAATCCCTTTACAGGACCGCCTTTTGCAGCTTGAACGAGTCCAGCATGATCTGAATCGCGCGGATGACGCTTTCCTCGCGGATGCCCTTCATACACTCGCGCCGGGGACAGGCCCGCTTACGGCAGGGGGCGCAGTCTACTTCGTCATGCAGGATGATGTGCGGGGTGCGGCTGTAGGGCTCGTTGATAACCGGGTCGGTCGGGCCGAACAGGCCGATGACCGGTGTGCCGGCAAAGGCCGCCAGGTGCATGGGGCCGGTATCGCTTCCAAGGTACAAATCGCTCAAGCGGAATATTTCAGCAAGCTGGCACAGATTGGCCGTGCGCGGGGCAACGATAGCCCGGTACTTCATCTGTCCGACAATATTTTTTACCATGTCCAGCTCGGCTCCCGCCCAGGTGAACACGACCTGGGCGGCATGGGCCTCGATCACGGTATCGGCCACCACGGCATACCGGTAGGGGTCCCAGCGCTTATACGGCGTGGTCGGGCTGGTGCCCGGATGCACGGCGATGATCGGCAGTCTGGGGTTAATCTGCTGCTGGCGGAAAAATTTCTGAACGACTTCACGGTCCGCGTCCGGGATATGGAAGACCGGGCGTTCATGCTCGGGTGTAAGGCCGAATTTTTCAAGCAGGTTCAAATTGCGCCTGATCCTGCTGACGCGTTTTTGGTCCTGGGGGAAACGCAGGTTATTGAACAGGTAATTGCCCTCTCCGCAAAAGGGCATGGTAAATCCGACCCGGCGGGGCGCCCGGCTGAACAGGCTGATAATGCCGCTTTTGAGCAGTCCGTGGAAATCGAAGGCCAGATCATACCCCCCGGCGCGAATCGGCTTCATGAAGGCAAAAAATTCCTGCAGCCCGGAGAAAAAGGTAAGGGGCGAAGAGAGCTTGCGGGTGATAGTCTTTTTGGGAAAGACAAACACTTCGCTGATACCGGGATGGGCTTTCAGGATGTCGGCCGATGCTTCTTCCGTAACCCAGCCGAAGGAAGCGTCCGGATAGTTTTTCTTGAGCACCTGGAAGGCCGGCAGCACCCGCAACACATCGCCGATGGCGCTCAGGCGGATGATCAGAATTTTTCGCGCAGCGTCCTGCATTTACTTTAGCCGCAATATAAGGTAGTTTACTGCTGCCCTGAAAAACGCATCAGCGGCAGGCCGTTTGACCGTATTTTGTAGCAGGAATAGCGCCAAATAGCAACCGCCGATTGGATCAGACGTTATGAAAAAGCTCTTGTTTTTAGTCAATCCGGTAGCCGGGGCGGGTGCGGGAGCAGCGCTTGCCGGGCGGATCGCGCAGGAGATGCGCACCCGCATGCCGGAGGATCTCTATGATATTATGTTTACCACGGCAGACGCGGCCGCTCAGGCACGCGATCTTGGCCCCCGCTACGAAATCGTGGCGGCTGCCGGGGGTGACGGAACGATAAGCCGCATCGCACGGGGAATTGCCGGCCTGCCCGAACCCCCGCGCCTCGGTGTTATACCGCTCGGCACCGGCAATGACTGCGCGCGCAGCCTCGGCCTTCTGCCGGTGCGGCGGCGGGGCGGACTGGCCGGGCTTATTGATCTGATCTCCTCAGGCACTGCGAGCCCGGTCGACATGCTGACATTCGGCGCTGAACACATGTTTATAAACTATGCCGGGCTGGGCCGCGATGCGGCCATTGCGGCCGCATTCGACCGCGTGCGCCGGCGCGCGCCCTTTCGCGCGCTGTGCGCGCACGGCGGATCAAGGCTTTTATATTTTTTTATCGGACTCGCCGGCGCGCGGCACACCTGCGCCCCGGGCATTGCGCTGAGCTACCAGGCGCCTGACGGCTCAACGCATGCGCTGCAATTCCCGCATCGGCTCTGCCAGCTGGTCATCGGCAACATCGACTCCTACGGCGGGGGCGTGCGTATTTCATCCAGGACCCGCATGGATGACGGCCTTTTCGAGGTCGCGATCATGCGCGGCAGCGCGCGCTGGGTGCTGTTGCATCTGGGGCGGCTGACCGGCAGGGCATATGACAGCTTCGGGCCCGCCGATGCGGTCATCCAGGCCCGGCAGCTCGCGTTGCAGCCCGCAGCCTGCAGCACGGCCCAGGTTGACGGCGAAACCGTGGCGATTGAGCCCCATGCGTGCCTTGACGTGCGCTTTGCCGCCCGCATTCAGATGATTGCCGCCCTGCCGCAGGGCCCTGCATGGCATCAGCGGGTTTTTAAACAATACGGCGGCCATTGCAATGCCGGTGCTGAGAACCCGTTGACATCACTGCAAAAACAGGCAACAATTAAAACATAGTACGGCCGGAGCAGACAAAATGGTCGCTGCAGAGCACACACGGGCGCTGCAGAGGAAAGTCCGGGCTCCACAGGGCAGGATGGTCGCTAACGGCGACTGGGGGCGACCCTAAGGAAAGTGCCACAGAAAACAGACCGCCACGCGCCCCTGCGGTGCGGGGTAAGGGTGAAACGGTGAGGTAAGAGCTCACCAGTATCCCGGGTGACCGGGATAGCTTGGCAAACCCCATCCGGAGCAAGGCCAAATAGGGAGGCAGGATCGCCCTTCGGCGATCAGGAAGCTGCCCGCTTTCATGCCTCCGGGTAGGCTGCACGAGGCCACTGGCAACAGTGGTCCCAGATGAATGACCATTGCCCCGCTTCCGGCGGGGAACAGAACCCGGCTTACTGTCTGCTCCGGTTTTTTTCTTCTGACAATCTGTTCAAAAACGCCCATCTGCTGCGTTGCGCTTATCATTCGTCACTGCAGCGTACGCAAAAGTACGCCTCATTCCTCATGATGTCGTGCGCCTTGCATCTGGGCGTTTTTGAACAGATTGATAGAACATTTTTCTGAATAGTGCAACCATGATACAAAAGAACTATCGTTGAATGAAAACACCGCAGCCCGACCTGCAGGGTAAAAACATCCTGGCTGTTGATTACGGCACCAAAACAACCGGGCTTGCCATCTTCGCACCGGGCGACCCGTATCCGCGGCCCTATGATACCGTTGCCTATCGCAGTGACGACCAGCTGATCGTCGCGATCAAACAGGTTGTCGCAGACGAGCGCGTATCGGTCATTGTGCTGGGCATGCCGCGTTTTCTCGACAACCGGCCAAGCTCCATGACCGCGCGCGTCGAGGCCTTCAGCGCCAAACTGGAAAAGGCCCTTGCCCCGCTGCCGCTTTTCCGGCAGGACGAGGCGCTTTCAACCGCCGAGGCGCGCGAACGCATGCGCCAATCCGCACGCTACAACTTCAAGGTAGATCCCGGCCGTATCGATGAGCTGGCAGCTTCCATCATTCTTGAAGACTTTCTGGCGGCCTTCAGGATATAAGCGCGCATGTGCCCATGAAACAAACGCTCCGTAAACTTTTCATACTTCTCACTCCGCGCGAGCGGCTGTTTGCGTGCCTGCTCTGCGCAGGCGCGGTGGTGTCTGCCGCCTTTGATGTCGCCGGTATTGCCTCTATCGTGCCCTTCATTGCGGTTGTCGCCGGCCCCGGGACGATCGAAACCAACCGCTGGCTGAACCTGGTGTATACATCTCTCGGCTTTGAAAGCACGAATTCCTTTCTTGTATTGCTGGGAGCAGCCGTGCTGGCAGCGCTGATCATCAATAACCTTTTCAGGGCGCTGTTTACCTGGCTGCAGGTCAGCTTCGCCTTCAGCAGCGAACAGTCGCTCTCCCGGCGCCTGCTCGGAGGCTATCTCGCCCAGCCCTATATATTTTTCCTCAACCGCAATACGGCCGAGCTCGGGCGCACCGTTCTTTCCGAGTCCATGACGGTGATGCGCAATGTCCTGGCCCCCTGTATTTCAATTATCGAGCAGTCGGTCTCCGCGCTGTTCATACTGGCCCTCCTGCTGGCGGCCGATGTCTGGATATCGCTGGGCACCCTGGCGGTTCTCGGGGGCGTGTACGGACTGCTGTATCTTGCCGTGCGCATGCGGCTCACCGGCTGGGGCCGCCGGCGCGTGGAGGCGAACCGACGCCGCTTCAGGCTTTCACAGGAGGCCATGGGCAGCGTCAAGGATCTGAAGATCCTTGGTCGCGAAAACTATTTCCTTGACCGCTTCGCTGAAAGCTGCGGAGCCTACGCACGCTGCGCCTCCGCCAGCACCATCCTGGCGCGCATGCCCTCCTTCGCTCTTGAGGTTCTGGCCTTCGGCGCGGTGCTCTGCATCGTGCTGTATTCTCTGTCGTCCAGGCAATCCCAGTCAGACCTGCTGCCGGTACTGGCCCTGTTCGTATTCGCCGCCCGGAGGATCATGCCGTGCGTGCAGCGGCTGTTCTCCGACATTGCATCCATTCGCTCAAATACCGCCTCGCTTGATGTCGTATACGAAGATTTTACGGTCAATGCTCCGCACGAACGGGCCGCTGCAGCGCACGCCACCGAGCCCCTGCAGCTAAAGCACGCCCTGCGCCTGCGCGGCATTACCTTTTGCTATCCGGAACGCGCCGAGCCGGCCATCAACAGCCTGGACATTGAGATCCCGGCACATGCCTCGGTCGCCTTTGTGGGCTCCACCGGTTCGGGCAAGACAACCCTGATTGATTGTATTATCGGCCTGCTGACGCCGCAGGCGGGAAGCATCATCGTTGACGGCATACCTGTTGATGAAAATAACCGCAGGGCATGGCAGCGCAATCTGGGATACGTGCCCCAGCATATCTACCTGAGCGACGATACGGCCGCCCGCAACATCGCCTTCGGCCTGCCCGCCGCCCATATCGACATGCAGCGCGTCAGGGCCGCGGCCCGGCTTGCAAGCATTGACGCCTTCATCGAGTCCGAACTTCCCGCCGGCTATCAAACGGTGATCGGCGAGCGCGGCGTGCGCCTGAGCGGCGGGCAGCGCCAGAGAATCGGCATCGCGCGCGCCCTCTATCATGACCCGGACGTGCTCATATTCGACGAGGCCACCAGCGCGCTCGACGGCATAACCGAGCAGGCGGTCATGGACAGTATCAGCGCCCTTGCGCGCCGCAAGACCATCATCATGGTCGCCCACCGCATCACAACGGTCAGGGACTGCGACATGGTGTTCCTGATGGAAAACGGGCGTATCACCGCGCGCGGCACCTGCGGCGAACTCATGGTTTCCTCGGAAACCTTCCGCGCCATGTCGCGCGAAACCGAACGGCAATATTAATTGAACCACATGAAAGGACGGGCCATGCAGGCTGAACTCAAAACCATGACGCAGGAACAGATCAAGGAATTCTTAAACGCGCAGAGGGTCGGACTGCTCTCGCTTTCTGACGGTAAAAGCGCCTATGCCGTGCCGCTGGGATACTCCTTTGACGGCAAAGACATTTACCTGACCATCGGCAACACGGGCCGCAAGATGGACTATATCAATGCCTGCCGCAATGTCTGCTTCGTGGTCTACTGGATGCAGGACAACTTCGGCGTCAAAACCGGGATGTCGTATAAATCGGTCATCTGCGACGGCGTGCTGGAGCAGATCACGCGGCCCGAGGCGATCACCCGGACCGTACGCCAAGCCGAAAAGCATCTCGGGTTTCCGGAGGGGACCTGGAACGGCCTGCTCGAAAAGACCCTGCAAAACCCGGCCAATTCCCCTTTCTGGAAAATCAATGTCAGCCGGATCGGCAGCCAGACGGTCGGCGACTTCAGGGAAGGGCCAGAAGCGTAGAGCTGGGTGTGCGGAGTTCGGAGCAGTGCAGACAGAATTATGGCTCCCGACTCCGGACTGCCAGATAAGGGGTCGGATTTTATTGCTGTTAATCAGTACAGCAAATCCGGCCCTTTTTTGTTTTGACAACAGGTCAGCTCTATGCGATAGGCGTAATGATGCTGGGGAAAGACCTCGCGCACGCGGCCCATTAATCAAAAAAATTCTGGCCAGGGCTGCGTTTCGGCTTATTTTCCAACTGCATGTTCAGGAACGCCATGGACGAACTGGTCGCTGCAAAGGAAGGCGTAACACGGGTCGGCATCGTCGGCGGAGGCCGCGGCGGGCTCGGGATGCTGAACATACTGGCCGACCTGCCGGAGGTCGAGATCGTGTTTGTGCTTGACCGCACAAACGAACCGGCGGCCATGCAGGAGGCCCGGCGGCGCCAAATCACCACGCTGACCGATATGAACGAAATCATGCGGCACGGCCCGCACCTGGTCATCGAAGCCACGGGCGTTGACACGGTGTACAATGAACTGCAGGAAAAGCTCAAAGGGCGCGCGACGGTGGTGCCGAGCAACGTGGCCCTGTTCCTTTTCCGGTGTTTCCGCTCCGGCAATGCCCGCATCCAGACAGAAATGACGGCCATCCAGACCGAGCTTACCGAGGATACGGCGCGCGTGGGCAATGTCGTGACCGCATCCAAGGCGCTGGCGCGGGAGCTGAAGATACTGGCGATCAACGCCAGTATCGAAGCCGCGCGTTCCGGCGACTACGGCCGCGGCTTCGCCGTGGTGGCCTCGCGCATCAAAGAACTGGCCGACAGCTTCAGCCAGAACTCGATCCTGGCCGAGGAGATCAACAGCTCAGTTGCCATGATGGCCCACTCCCTGCTTGACTCCATCCGACGGCTTTCAAAAGACGGCGGTTTCGAGCGGCGGTAGAAGCATTCGGCGGCGTCACAACCGGCGGTGGACTACCCGTCTTGCGGGCAATAATGCGGCGGGGCTGGGCTTTTTCATGAGGCCGGGCTCGAAAATCTAATCTGCTGAAAGAGCTTTCTTCACGTGTCCCATCTGCTGCAGCACGGGCACAGACTTCATGGTCGATTCAATATGCTGATGCGGCAGGCGTCAAGAAGCTCCGCTGCTGCAGCACCGGGCGCAAGCGTTCCGCGGGCGACCTTTGCAAGCACGCCCGGCAGCATCGCCTGCACCCCGGCATGCGCTTGAAACTGTTCCTTCAGCCCCTCTTCGATCATTGACCACATCCAGTCAAGCGATTGAGTGCGGCGCTTTTCCTGCAGCTCGCCCGTTGCACTCAGGCGCTCGCGATGGTCGAGCACGGCCTGCCAGAGCCCGTCAATACCCTGCATGGTAGTAGCGCTGCAGGTCAGAACCGGCGGCGACCATGCCTGCGATGCAGGCCGAAGCAGATGCAGGGCCGAAAGATAGTCCCGCCTGGCGCGCTCGGCTGCCTGAATGTTGTCGCCGTCGGCCTTGTTGACCGCGACCGCGTCGGCAAGCTCCATCAGGCCCTTCTTGATACCCTGGATTTCGTCGCCTGCGCCGGCGATCATCAGCACCAGGAAGAAATCGACCATGCCGGCAACAGCGGTCTCGGACTGCCCTACCCCGACCGTTTCCACGATCACCACATCGAAACCGGCAGCCTCGCACACCAGCATGCTCTCGCGGGTTTTGCGCGCCACCCCGCCGAGCGTTGTCCCGGCGGGCGAGGGCCGGATATAGGCGGCCGGATTCATGGACAGGCTCTCCATGCGCGTCTTGTCAGCCAGCACGCTGCCCCCGCTGCGGCGGCTGCTGGGATCGATCGCCAGCACGGCAAGGCTGTGCCCCTGACCGGTCACATGCCGGCCGAGGCTTTCGATGAAGGTGCTTTTGCCCGCGCCCGGAACGCCGGTGATACCGAGCCGGATGGCGCCGCCCGTGTGAGGCATCAGCCCGTCAAGCACTTCGCGGGCAAGCTCCTGGTGGTCGGGCCGCGAACTTTCAAGCAGCGTGATGGTCTTGGCGAGGATGCGGCGGTCGCGCGCGAGCACGCCGCCGGTGTAATAGGAGGAAGGATGTTTTGGCGCCATATCGCTTCCCGGCGCTTGCGCGCGGTCTGTGACACCTGCTTGCAGGCAATTATGGGTTGCAGGGGCACGGCATGCCGTGCCCCTGCCGTACACCGCAATGTCGGATACTGAGCGCAATCCCGCCATGGCGGGACAGATAGGATTTTTCCACCGGCCCGCTACAGCGCTTCGAGAATGTTCAGCACCTTGTTGGCCGACTCAACGACCGGCGTGCCCGGCCCGAAAATGGCGACCGCACCCGAGCTCAAAAGCAGCTCGTAGTCTTTCGGCGGGATGATGCCGCCCACGACCACGAAGATCTCGGCTCCGCCCTGCTCGTCAAGCTCTTTGCGTACTTCAGGCACGAGGTACTTGTGCCCGGCCGCAAGGCTTGAGACGCCCACGACATGCACGTCGTTCTCGATGGCCATGCGCGCGGCCTCGGCCGGAGTCTGGAACATGGGGCTGATGTCGACGTCGAACCCGAGGTCGGCATAAGCACTCGATATCATCTTGTAGCCGCGGTCGTGCCCGTCCTGCCCCATCTTGGTAACGAGGATGCGCGGCCGGCGGCCGTGCTTTTCGGCAAAGCCCGCGGTGCGCTTGCGGATGGCCTCGATCACTTCGCTCTCGCCGTATTCGGCCGCGAACGCGCCGGAGATGCACTGCGTGGTCGCAACATAGCGGCCGAACACTTTCTCAATGGCATCGGACACCTCGCCCACGGTCGCACGCGCAGCCATGGCCGGAATACAGGCCTCGAGCAGGTTGCCGCCCTGGGCTGCGCAGCTGGTGACGGCCTCGAGCGCCCGTTTCACCTCAGACTCGTTGCGCGTGGCGCGGATCTCCTTCAGGCGCGTGACCTGCTCGTCGCGCACGGCCGAGGAGACCTCGAGCACCTCGATTGCGCGGTCCTCTTTCACCTGGTACTTGTTCACGCCCACGATGATGTCCCTGCCCTGGTCGATGCGGGCCTGCTTGCGGGCCGAGGATTCCTCGATGCGCATCTTGGGCATGCCCGCGGCAATGGCCTTGGCCATGCCGCCCATGGTGGCGACCTCGGCGATGATCTTGCGGGCTTCCTGCACGATGGAATTCGTGAGCGACTCGATGTAGTATGAGCCGCCCAGCGGGTCGACCACGTTGCAGATCGAGGTCTCCTGCTGCAGGATAATCTGGGTGTTGCGGGCGATGCGCGCCGAGAAATCGGTGGGCAGCCCGATGGCCTCGTCGAACGAGTTGGTGTGCAGCGACTGGGTGCCGCCCAGCACGGCCGAAAGGGCCTCGAGCGTGGTTCGGATGATGTTGTTGTAAGGGTCCTGCTGGGTGAGGCTCCACCCGGAAGTCTGGCAGTGCGTGCGCAGCATGCGCGAAGCGGGCTTTTTCGGGTTGAACTGCTTCATCAGGTCGGCCCACAGGAAGCGCGCGGCCCGCAGCATGGCGATGTCCATGAAAAAGTTCATGCCGATGCCGAAGAAGAACGACAGCCGGCCCGCGAACGTGTCGACATCCATGCCCGAGGCGATCGCGGCGCGCACATACTCGATGCCGTCGGCGATGGTGAAGGCGGCCTGCAGCACCGAGTTGGCGCCGGCCTCCATCATGTGATAGCCGCTGATGCTGACGGTGTTGTACCTGGGCATGTGTTTGGAACAGTACCCGATGATGTCGGAGACGATGCGCATCGAGGGCTCGGGCGGATAGATATAGGTGTTGCGCGTGAGGTATTCCTTCAGGATGTCGTTCTGGATGGTGCCGTCGAGGGCCTCCAGGGCCACGCCCTGCTCGCGGGCCGCCACGATATAGGAGGCCATCACGGGCAGCACGGCCCCGTTCATGGTCATGGAAACCGACATCTGGTCAAGCGGTATGCCGTCGAACAGGATCTTCATGTCCTCGACGCTGTCGACCGCCACGCCCGCCTTGCCTACGTCGCCTGCCACGCGCGGGTGGTCGGAGTCATACCCCCGGTGGGTCGCCAGGTCGAAGGCGATCGAAAGGCCCTTCTGCCCGGCCGCCAGGTTGCGCTTGTAGAAGGCGTTGGACTCGCGCGCGGTCGAAAAGCCGGCATACTGCCGGATGGTCCAGGGCCGTCCCGCATACATGGTGGCGCGCACGCCGCGCACGAACGGGTCAAAGCCCGGCAGGCTGTTGACGAACTCGATATGTTCAAGGTCCTCGGCCGTGTAGAGCGGCTTGACCGGAATGCCCTCGGGCGTCATGCGGGTGAGGGACTCAAGCGGCGCGGTCCTGAGCTCCTTTGCCGCGAGATCTTCCCATTTCTTTCTGTCAGGATGCTGTGCCATTCATATCTCCTTAGTGCTGATGCAGGCAGTGGTCGTATTTTTTCTGAAGTTTACCCATTCCTGAGCGGTGTTAAAGCATTTTCCTTTTTAGTATGACCGTACATGCAGTGTCATCTCGACCGCAGGGAGAGATCTTGCCGTATTGTTTGTATAAAAACAATGATTTCTCAGTCGCTCTGCTCCTTCGAAATGACAACCGGCTGGCCACGGTATTTAGAAAAATGCTCTAACCGCGATATTCACGACAGTCAAGAATCGCTATCGGGATCGCAATCGCTTTCGGCATCCGTCGGGTTGGATTATCGATTCCGAACCCGATACCGGTCCCGATTGGCGACGGCACTTTTTGGGACAGCGAGCCGGATATTTTTCAAGAGCCTGTCAGTGGCTGCCGCCCTGGCACAGTTCCACCAGCACTCCGCCCGTGGCCTTGGGGTGCAGGAAGGCGATCTGCTTGCCGCCGGCCCCGCGGCGCGGAGCCTGGTCGATCAGGGGCACGCCCTTTGCTTTCAGCTCTTCAAGGGCCGCGGCGACGTCCTCGACCACAAAGGCGATGTGCTGCACGCCCGTTCCTTTTTTCTCGATGTATTTGGCCACCGGCCCGTCAGGGGAGGTTGATTCCAGCAGCTCGACCTCGCTCGCGCCGACCGGGAAAAAACCCGTTTTGACCTTCTGCTCGGCCACGGTTTCCTCGCCGCTGAAATCAAGGCCCAGGATTTCGTTCCAGAACTTTTTGCCCTCATCCATGCTGCTGACGGCGACACCGATGTGATCGATTTTCAGAATTTTCATAACCGGCCCTTTCCTGATGTATACATGCGGGTCAAGCGTGCTCAAAACAGGCAGACACTATAAAACAACGGCATTTGCATGTCAAGGCGGCCGGAGAAACCGGGGCACATCGCGCTAAACGGTTGACAGTCCCGGCTGCTTCCCCTATAATGTTCCGTTATTTTCAGCCGGATTTGCGGGCGGTTGGAACTGCGCCGGTTTCACGTGTGCAGTGCCGCGCTTCCGGCGAGAGAAGCTTTTGTCTGAAAGCGAGGACGTCGTGAAGATCAGTAATCTTGAAAAAAAAGCGCTGCTGCGCAAAATGGTCGAAATCAGGCTGTTCGAGGAGAAAATCGGCCTTCTGTTCCAGCAGCAGCTCATCCCGGGGTTCGTGCATCTTTCGATCGGGCAGGAGGCCTCGACCGTGGGCAGCTGCTCGGCGCTGCGCACCGATGACTACATCATCTCAACCCACCGGGGGCATGCCCACATCCTTGCCAAGGGCGCCGAGCCCAAGTACATGTTCGCCGAATGCTTCGGCAAGGTGACCGGCTACTGCAAGGGCAAGGGCGGCTCCATGCATATCGCCGATTTCTCCAAGGGCATCCTGGGCGCCAACGGCGTTGTGGGCGGCGGCTTTCCCATCATGACCGGCGCGGGCTTCTCCATCAAGCTGCGCGGCACCGACCAGGTCGGCATGGTGTTTTTCGGCGACGGCGCTTCCAACCGCGGCACGTTCCACGAAGCGGTCAACATGGCGGCTGTGTTCAAGCTGCCGATCGTGTTCGTGTGCGAAAACAACCGCTATGCCTCAACATCGCCGGCGGAAAAAATGGTTGCAGGCGGCTCGGTCGCCAACCGCGCGCATGCCTACGGCATTCCAGGCGTCATCAACGACGGCAGCAACGTGCTGGCCGTGCGCGATTCAGTTGCCGAGGCGGTTGAACGGGCGCGCAGGGGCTACGGTCCCAGCATCATTGAAAATGAAACCTACCGCTACAAGGGCCATTTTGAAGGCGACCGCCAGCGCTACCGCACGCCTGACGAGATCCAGCAGTACCGCCTGACCCGCGATCCGATCGACCGGTTTGAAACCCTGCTGATCGATGAAGGCGTTGCCACCCAGAAGGAAATCGACGCGATGAAAACAGCGGTTGCCGCTGAAATCGAAGATGCGGTCAGGTTTGCCATGGACTCGCCGCTGCCTGACCCGCACGAGGCGATGCAGGGCCTGTTCGTAAACCCATAGGAGAATACATAGATGGCAGTTCGAGAGCTTTCCTGTTCCCTGGCGATGGCCGAGGCCCTCAAGGAGGAGATGGAACGGGATAAAACCATATTCATTATCGGGGAAGACCTGGTCTCAAACGGCGGTATTTTCGGCCAGTTCCGCGGCCTGCCCGAGCTGTTTCCCGACCGGATCATCGATACGCCTATTTCGGAAACCGCGATCGTGGGCGCCGGAGTCGGCGCGGCCCTGACCGGCATGCGCCCGATTATCGACATGCATTTTGCCGACTTCGTCACGACAGCCATGGATGAAATCGTGAACCAGATGGCAAAGATCCGCTACATGTTCGGCGGGCAGGCGAAGCTGCCGCTGGTGCTGTGGGCGCCTGACGGCAGCGGCTTGAATGCCGCTGCCCAGCATTCGCAGTGCCTTGAAAACTGGTTCGTGCATGTGCCGGGACTGAAGGTCGTTGTGCCCTCTGAGCCCGCGGACGTGAAAGGCCTGCTGAAAGCGGCCATCCGCGACGATGACCCGGTGATATTTTTTCAGCACAAAAAACTCTTCAACCAGACCGGCCCCGTAACCGAGGAAAAGTATATCGTGCCGCTGGGAAAGGCCGTTGTTCGGCGCGCAGGCACCGACGTCACCATCCTGACGTATTCGCGCATGACCTATTTCTGCAAGGAGGCCGCGCGCGAGCTGGCCCGGCAGGGCATACAGGCTGAAATTATCGACCTGCGCACGCTCATGCCGCTTGATTTTGCTTCAATCGCCGAATCGATCCGCAAGACCAGGCATGCCGTGGTCGTGCATGAGGCCTGCACGACCGGCGGGTTCGGCGGCGAGTTGTCGGCCCGCATAACCGAGGAGCTTTTCGACCTGCTGGGAGGCCCGGTAGTGCGCATCGGCGCCCGGCATGTGCCCATGCCGTTCAGCCCGGTGATGGAAAAATACGTGCTGCCGCAGGTCGAGGATATCGTGGCCGGGGTCAAAAAGGCCCTGCGGCGCTAGAGCATGTTCCTTTTTACGTCAGCCGTTTCAAAAAAAACGTTCGTGGTAAGCTTTTCGAAACATAAACGGGTCTGACGTGTGCTCTCCAGGCTCCGTTCGGCTCTTCGACAGGCCCGGGGCGAACGCACGGTGTTTTTGAGGCTATACTGTGTAGGGTAACGCTCCAGCAACAGGCAGCGTGCAGCGCTTGTCCGGGCTTTCCCGGCTGCTTCGCTCCGAAATGACGGCATGGCTGCGGCAGACAGCAAAAATCCCCTCGTTTGACGCTCCCCAAAGCAACCTCCCTTACCTGAACAGGTGTCAAGGCTCGGCCGCACGCATGCGCTGGTCGGGTGTTGAAAAAGTCTTTTCTCCGGACCGGAGCAGATTAATGTCGTGCTTTCCGTTAGTTGATTACGCCGGCCGTTCCATCCTCCGTAGCAAGCTGCTGCGGAGGGCGGGACGTCCTCGCAAGGACACGTGCACACTGGCATTTCCGGTTACCAATGTTTTGTCATTGCGGACAAGGTGAAGCAATCTCAACCTTACAATGCACTAACCGTAATGACCGCCGTACCCGCTGCTGCACCACGGGATTACTGCCTGATAATAAAATCATACAGAAGCAGACCAACATGTCCGATACAGGTCAAACAATGCTGCCTGACAGCAAGGCAGGGCGTTGCAAGCCCCCTGAGGCTGGTCCCCGAGGTCTGGCCCTTAATGTATAAAATATATTTACATAAATATTAAATTATTTTATATACGATAGAGGCAATGTCTTTCACTATAATAAAAAAAGAAGTTTTTTCAGCATAATAGCTCTATTGCCAGTATCGGCATGGTTCATGCAGATTTTAGTTGACTGGAGACGTGTGTATGATGAAAAGCTCACATGGATTTTCGCTTGTTGAAATGATGATTGTGGTCGCGATCATCGCCATTATGGCCGTTGTAACCGCGCCCAGCCTTGTCACCGGCCTGCCGACCTACCGGATCAAGGCTGCGGTGCGCGACTGCACCTCACAGCTGCGCAATGCGCGCCAGCTCGCTATAAAGGATAAGCGCAACGTCAACGTTGTTTTCGACGCGGACAAGCAGTTCTTTGAGTGGGACGGCCGCCGCTTTCCGGTTTCGGGCTCTTTTGAGAAGCAGTACGGCAGCGGCGTGGGATTCGGCCCCGGCAGCGCGACATCAGGCGTTGACGGCGGGAGCATACCCGGTGACGGTATAGCCTTGAATAATGATGACGGTTTCGTTTTCACCGCCAGAGGGCTGGCGGACTTCGGCGCAGGCACCGCAGGCGGCGCCATTTACTTTACCAACAACCGCGGCGACGCCTACGCGGTTACAGTCAATGCGGCCGGCGCCGTGGCGCTTATGCGATGGAGGGGCAGCGGATGGTCACGATAGGTACAGGCGCACCACAGAGAACCGGACAGAGCGGCCTGACCCTTGTTGAGCTGATGGTGGCGCTCATGCTGTTCGTTATCGTCGTTACGGCCATTTATCAGACATTCCACTTCCAGCAGGAAGCCTACATGCAGACCGAGTCAAAGGTCAACATGGTGCAGGAAGCCCGGGCAGCGCAGTTTTTCCTGGCGCGCGATATTAAAATGGCCGGCTACGACCCGACCACCTATGCCCGGGCCGGCTTTAACCAGGCGGATGTGGGCGCGCTGGATTTTTCAATGGACATCGCCGGCACCGGCGATCCGAACGATATTGAAATCAGCCGCTTTGCACTCACATCGAACACCGACACCTACGAGGACGGCATCTGCCCGGATGACACGGACTGCCGGCTCAGCCGCGAGTGGTGCTCCAACGCAGCAAACTGCGGCGGCATGCAGCCGGTTGCCGAAGGCGTCGAGGCAATTGAGTTCTGCTATATTATCGGCAACCTGCGCGCCACCACGCAGCCCACGCAGCTTGAACGCTCCCGCATAACCTCGGTGATTGTTTCACTGCTGATGCGGCAGCCATATCTTTCGCGGGGGTACAATAATACAAACGTGTACACCCCGGCATCGGCCAATGCACAACTGACCCCGATTTTTATCGGCGACCGGCCCGACCCGTGGGGCCCGTTTAACGACCCGTACCGCCGCAAGCTGGTCACCTTTGAAGTCAAGGCCCGCAATATCGGCATGAACCCGTACACTGACTTTTAACCGCGCACATCTCGGGGAGCCCCCATGAAGACGAGAGAACGAACGCATACAAGCACGACCGGAGCAGCGGTTACGGGCTCCGGATGCATCCGGCAGGCCGGCTTCACGATTGTTGAAGTGCTGGTAGCGGTCGTGGTGTTCGGCGTGGGGCTGCTGGCGGTTGCGGGCATGCAGACCCGCTCGATCGAGCAGGCGACCTTCAGCGACCAGATGACCATGCGGGCAAACGATGTTATGCACTGGTCCGAAACGCTTGCGCGGATGCCGGTCACCGACGGGACCGTGGACGTCGGAGAAGGCTCGTCGTTTACGGTAACCGCCAGCACTATATTCAAGCAGGGCGTTGCCTGCGAGTACGGGGCAACCTGCGGATGGGACTATATAACCTACGACGAAAAAAAACCAAACGCGGTGCGCCAGCGGATCACGCGGGGCTATCCCCTTCCCAATCTTGTCATGATCGAGATGGAGGCCGTGCCGCGCGGCGTTAAAGACACCGCTACCGTCCAGCGCCGCACGGTGCGCACCGCCTATGTGCGCTCGCTGCGCTGGAACTGAAAAAAACGGAGCCCATCCTATGCCATTACGCATCCACGAAAACCAGAACGGCATGATCCTGGTGCTGGCCATGTTCATGCTGGCCCTGCTGTCCATGATCGGTATTGCCTCGATGATGACCAGCACGACCGACATTGAGATCGCCACGGGCGAGCGCCAGTATGTCGAGACTTTCTACCGCGCCCAGGCCTCACACACCATTGCCGGAGAGCTGCTGCTTGCGGCGATGTGGGACCGGGGCCTGGGCACCGGCTTTAACACCATCGACCCCGACGGGAATCCGACCAGTTTTGCCAATATCGACGACTATGCCTTTGCCTTTCGCGTGATTCACCCCGACCTGCTGCTGGAGGATTTTGACAGCGTTTACAAAACCCTCGGCAACGGGCAAATGGTCCGTATCTGGCAGGCTGATGCCCAGACAGAGGATGAGCTGCCCTTCCCGGACGAGATGAGCGAAAGCGAATGCAAAGCGCTTGACGCTCAGATCAGCTCGACGGGTTTTGCCGACGCTGACCTGTGGTCCGATGTGCGGCTGGTTGGCATGTATAAAGATGAGCAGGTCGTGCTTGCCGACATCGATATCGACAAAGTCCAGACCCGCACCCTGGCGGGCGGCGGCGCCGAGTTCGCATCCAAGGACCTTGGCCCGGGCTCGAACCAGGCGGTTATTAACTATAACGTGGACGCCAGAGCACGCCTGTCAACCGGTGACTTTAACCGCAGCCCGTCACGCCAGGCGCTCGGCATGCGGGTGGTGAAATAGCCTGAACGATTGCGGCCCGGGCCGCGCACATACCCACGGGAGGATTTGCATATGCTGAAAAAACTTTATTCCCTGCTGGCTGCCGCGCTCATCACCGGCTGTCTGGCCGCGGCCGCGCAGGCCGAGTTCAGCGAAGAGGGCCTTGCCATTATCGGGCTCAAGGGCCCCAACGCGCTGCAGTTTGAAGCCAACGGCTTCACGGGCTATACCGACCGCTACATGATGGTCTCCGGCCTGACGCGCATCTACAATGAAGCCGGCGAGCCGATTTCGCTGGCTGAACTCAAAATTCCCTGCGAGGCCCGGATACTCTACAAGAAACGGGCCTCTGACGGACGCCCAGAGGCAGTCAGCATAACCATCCTGGGCTATATCGAGGGGCAGGAAACCGAAACAAAATGGAGCCTGCCTGAAATACAACCGCCGCCGCCGCAATGAGCATGCTGCGGGTATCCACCTTGCACACGAGAGGACTGCCGTCATGAAAAAACTGCTGCAATGCGCCTGCGCGCTCCTGGTCCTGTGTGCGGCCGTACCGCTGTACGCCGCAAGCGAGCCCACCATGGCCGAATACACCCATTATCCGATCTTTCAGACCGAGAAGGTCAGCCCGCGCATCATGATCGCGCTGGACAATTCCGGCAGCATGAATTTCCCGGCCTACGGCAATGTATACGAGGACTGGCCCAACGGAATGACGCTTCCAGCGGTCTATGACGGAAAAATCTGCTCTTCATTTTCCGGACGGGTGAACAGCACCTCCGACGACGGCATGGAGCGCAAAGCTAACGGCCAGATCATGCTGTGCAATACCTACAACACGCTTACCATGCTCGATCTTGACCTGGGCAAGGATGATGACTCCTATCCC
>CAIRTM010000063.1 GCA_903881505.1 uncultured delta proteobacterium
GACCGTCACCGAGGCGAGCGCACGTGTTAAAAAAATTGACTATGAAAACCGCATGCTGACGCTTGAGGGCTCCAATGGCAGAATAGTGACGACACAGGTCGGCCCCGAGGTCAAACGGCTGGACCGGATCAAGCCGGGTGATATGATCACCATGCGGCTTATCAAGCAGACCATCATACGCGTTGAAAAGCCCTGAGGAGACCGCGGCCTGGTGCAATCGATCTGCCAGGCACCGCCGGGGATTTACATATGAGAACAGGGAGAGAGGCCATGCGAAAAGCACTGTATGCAAGCGCGGCAGTTCTGCTGCTGGCGGCAGTTTCGTTTGCGGCCGACCAGCAGGCTCCGGCTCCGGCTGTCGAGCCTGAGGCGCAAAAGATTGTCAAGGCCCTGAGCGACGCACAACGCGCCAAAGGGCAGATAATCAGGATTGTCGTGCACGATACCTCTGACGAGATCATGGAAACCGGCGAGATGATTCAGTACGGCCATGTGCGCACGGCTGTCGTGCGATGGCCCGACGGGCTGTGGATGGAGTCCCGCGGCGACCAGGCTAATGTGACGCTGTGGTATGACGGGGCCGCGTTTACGCTTCTGGACAGGAGCGCAAACGAGTATGTGCAGGTCAAGGCTCCGGCCACGATTGATGAAGCCATCGATATGGTCTACGATCGCTACGGCATCAGCACGCCGCTGGCCGACATGCTCTCCGGGGACATATACGACGTGCTGATGGACGGCGTTGTGACCTGCCGCTATCTCGGAACGGGGCTCGTGGGGGACACGCCATGCCATCATATTGCCGCCACGCAGGCAAACATCGACTGGCAGGCATGGATCGACCAGGGGGACAAACCGTGGTTGCGCAAGATAGCCATTAACTATAAAAATCTGCCGGGCAGCCCGCGCTACAGCGCGGTGCTTGTCGAGGCGCAGGATTCGGCGGTGGTTCCCGGGACTCTTTTTGTTTTTCAGCCGCCGGCTGGAGCGAAACAAATCGAACCGGCCGCGCGTGACAAGGATGAAAAACCGCGCCTTTAACCCGCGTTGTGAGGGAACGGCCATGAATAGCAAATGGCGGCATCATGCAATGGTGTGCGCCCTGGCGCTGCTGTATGTTATGTGCCTCGGCGTTGAACATGTTGACGCGCGTGGCGGCGGGCGCGGCGGGTTCGGAGGGGGCCGCGGCGGCTTCAGCGGAGGACGGGGAGGTTTCGGCGGGGGCTATGGCGGTTCAGTGCGGCAGTCGCGCGACCTTGGCAGAGCACCTTCCCGCCCGGGCACTATCAGCAGGCCGTCGGGAGGAATGGCCGGCAGCGGATACCGCGACCATGGTTCAGTGCGCCAAAGCGACAGAATGGCGACTTCACAACCGGGCACCGGGGACCGCTATTCGAGTTTTCGCCGCAGCGGCGATGCGCCCGCTCAGCAGCCGGCGCAGGGCAACCGCTTTACGAACGCCGACCTCGGCGGCGGACGCACGCCGGCCCAGCAGCCTGCCGGTGGGCGCCAGGGCGGTTTGACCGCCGGCCAGCAGCCGGCCAAAAGCCGCGGTGATCTGCGCCAGGAGCGCCGCCAGGATGGATCGCGCCTGAGCGATGAACAGAAAAACAGGCTGCGTGAGAAGTACGAAGACAGCGGCCTGAAGCCCAGCCAGCTTCCCAGTGATGAACGGCAGAGCTGGCAGGACAATCGCGATGAGCGTCGCGAGGACTGGCAGCAATGGCGTGAAGAAAACCGCGAGGACTGGCAGAAGTGGTATAACAATCATTACGACGATTACTGGGACGACTACTACTGGGGCTACTCACCCTGGTGGTACGGCTATCCCGTGTCCTCGGTATCATATTCGTATTATATCAACGACAGCCCTCCCTGCCAGAACACCGTGGTTGTCAACCAGACCACCGGTTCCCGTACGTACTATTACTGCGGCTCGACCTGGTATCAGTCGATTTCATCGTCCCAATCCGGGAGCGTCAAGTATGTCGCGACCTCCCCGCCCGTCGGCGTGGGGCTGACGTCTTTGAGCAATCCGGGCGTCCTGACGGTAGACGGTACGAAGTACTATCTCTCCAGCCATGTTTTTTATCAGAAAATCACGCGCAACGGACAGGACCTCTATGTGACCGTTGATGCCCCGGCGGGCGCGCAGGTTCCGACCATTCCTGAATACGCGGTAGAGGTGAAATACAATGGCGCAAGCTATTACCGTTTTGACCAGACGTTTTACCAGAGGCAGGGTGACGGCTTTATCGTCGTGAAAAATCCCGGCCTGTGAGCTGCAGGCTTCAGAGAAGGGCCTTGGCAGGAGTATACAGATGGTGACTGTTCAGACGTATATCCGCGCTGCCGTCATGATGCTTGCCGCGGTCTGCCTTGCCGCGTGCGCCGCTTCGCCCCCCCCTCCGGAGCCGTCGCCTTCGGTTCTGCGGGTCGGGGTTTGCGCAAACTCGCCGCCCGTAATCTTCAGGGAGAAGGACGGCAGCTATGCCGGATTCGAGGCTGAAATGGCCCGCTCCCTTGCGGCCTCGCTGGGCAGGAGCGCCGCCTTTGTCGAGTGCGGCTGGGAGGACCTGATTCCCGCGCTTGTCGACAACCGGATCGATATCATCATGTCGGGCATGACAATCACCGAGAGCCGCTCGGTGCGTGTTTCATTTACCGATGCCTATATGCGCAGCGGCCAGGCGGCCCTGACGACCAA
>CAIRTM010000064.1 GCA_903881505.1 uncultured delta proteobacterium
GATATTCCCACCACCGTGGCCCTGGCCGGCTGCGAGGCCGCGCGCATGGGCGTGTTCATGTTCAACGTGCACGCCCTGGGCGGCAGCGCCATGATAGCCCAAACCGTTAAAGCCGTGCGCAACCTGGCGGAAAAAGCGGAGACACCCGCTCCGCTGATACTGGCGGTGACCGTGCTGACCAGCATGGCGCAGTCCGACCTTGCCGAGCTCGGGCTGCACGATCGGGTTGAACAGGTGGTTGTGCGCCTTGCGCGTCTGGCCCGTAATGCCGGAGCCGACGGTGTGGTGGCCTCGCCCCGTGAAATCCGCCTGATAAAAGAAGCATGCGGGCCGGATTTCGCGGTGGTCACACCCGGCATCCGCCCGGCCGCGGCAGCGCAGGACGACCAGAAACGCTCCATGACCCCGGCAGAGGCGCTTGCAGCCGGAGCTGATTTTCTGGTCATCGGACGACCCGTAACCCATGCTCCTGACCCGCGTGCGGCCGCGACCGCGATCGCATCCGAACTGGAAGCCTGCCAGCGATGCTGACGCTTTACGGCATACACCCGGTCCTTGAAGCGCTCAAAAAACGACCGCGCGCCGTCAAATCAATCCACCTTGCCCGGCAGGGCAGCGACGAATCCCTGACGCAGGTCAGAGAACTTGCCCAGAAGCACGGCATTGGCCTGCGTGCCGTTACCCAGCAGGAACTCATCCAGCTGACCGGAAGTTCGCAGCATCAGGGCATTGCCGCGCAGGCGGAGCCGTTTCCCCTAAGTGATATCGACGATGTTATAATGCGCGCGCGCCGCAAAAATGAGCGCTGTTTTTTTCTTGTGCTTGACTGCGTGCAGGATCCGCAGAACACGGGCTCGCTCATCAGAAGCGCGGTGTGCTGCGGGGCGCAGGCCGTGATATTCCCGAAAGACCGCGCCGCCGGCCTGACCCCGGCGGTCGCCAAGGCTTCGGCCGGAGCAATCGAGCACATCAGCCTGTGCCGCGTGGTCAATATCGCCCAGACCCTGGACACCCTGCGCAGCAGCGACATCTGGGTCGCCGGGACCGTGCCCGAAGCAGGCCAGTCGATTTACGGCTTCGATTTCAAGCGCGACCTTGCGCTCGTGATCGGCGCCGAGGGGCCGGGCATGCGCCGCCTTGTGCGCGAAAAATGCGACGCGCTGCTCTCAATTCCCATGCCGGGCGGGTTTGAATCCCTGAACGCTTCAATCGCCGGCGCAGTGGTCATGTTCGAAGCCCTGCGGCAGACACAAAGTACAAAGTTCGACGCATAGGGGCAACCCCCTGTGATTGCCCGTTGATTAACGGTTTCAAGGTTTAACCCACTACCCGGGGTTATTACATGTCTGAAAATACCGACGATTTCAACGAATGGGCTGCGTCAGTAATAAAGGCCGAGAACCGATTTTGCCAGAAGGCCGTTGTTACAGGGGTTTCAGGCATCTGCCCGTTCGGGCATTGCGCGGGCGACAGCTTCACCCTGACCGCCCTGAACGCCGGCGGGATGTGCGGCGCCCTGCTCACGGCCGTCATTCCAGAAATCGTAGCCCTGCATTATGGCGGAAGCCTTGTGTGGGAAAACCGGAAGGACGGCTTCACCGGCTGCTGCCCTGAGGGCGGCCGGGTCACGGTCGAAGTCCAGCGTCAGGAAAACAGCAGCGGGGAAATGGTCAGGGAGGATTTTGCCTGGCGCGACATGACCGGCAAGGGCTATCCTGCCCTTGATAACTATCGCGTGTTTGTTGATGTCGAGCATATTGAGGGTACCTGCATGTGGGGCCACAGCGTCGGGGACCGCATCGAGATCGACCCGTTCAACGTGAACGGCATGTGCTGCCTGCTCTACAACCAGCTCTACCCGTACCTGCACGTGCTGCTGTCGGGTAAAACCCCGCCCTGGGCAGCGCGCGAGCACAGCTTTGCAGGAGAGTGCCCCGACACCTTCAACCGCCTTTCCTTCCGCCTGAGCGTCGAGCCGCGGTGCTGAATAGTTGACCTTCGCTCCCGGAAAGCATAAGATAGCTCCCAGGCAATAATCAGCCAGCGGTGCCGGCATTAACACATAGAGTGTTCAAAACGACACAACCTTGATGGATACATCAGGAGTTCACATGGAAAAGATCAGGCTGGGTACAACAGGACTGATGGTTACCCGCATCGGGTTCGGCGGCATTCCTATCCAGACCCCACCTGAGGATGAGGCCATAGCGCTTGTGCGCGACAGCCTTGACCGGGGCGTCAACTACATTGACACCTCGCGCGTGTACACCACCAGCGAAGAGCGCATCGGCAAGGCGATTGCCGGACGCAGGGCGGACGTAATCCTTGCGACCAAGAGCGTTTCGCGCACCCCTGAGGCGATTCTGGCAGACCTTGACCAGAGCCTGAAAAACCTGCAGGCCGGCTATGTCGATCTGTTCCAGTTCCACAACGTAAGCACCGAACAGGATTTGAAAACCGTGCTTGAACCCGGCGGACCGCTTGATGCGGTTCGCACAGCCCGCGAGCAGGGCCGCATCCGCCATATCGGCGTCACATCACACCGTTTGAGCGTAGCGCGCGACGCTGTGATGAGCGGCGCGTTCGAGACCGTCATGATCGGGCTCAATTTCGTCAACACCGAGGCGGCCGATGATCTGATCCCCCTTGCCCGTGAACGCGACCTTGGCATTATCGTCATGAAGCCCATGGCCGGCGGCATGCTTGACAACCCTGCACTTTCCTTCAAGTATTTGAACGCGTTTCCGGACCTGCTGGTGCTGGTGGGCATTGCGAAGCTGGGCGAAATGGAGCAGAACATCAAACTGCTTGATTTCAAAGGAGAGCTGACCGCAGAGGAAAAACGCGACATGGAGCGCATCCGCGACGAACTCGGTAACGGATTCTGCCGCATGTGCAACTACTGCCAGCCCTGCCCCCAGAAAATCATGATTTCAGCCATCATGTATACCGAGGTCGCCCTGAAGCGCTTTGACCCCAAGCGGATTTTCGAGGGCGACTGGGACACATTCATGGATAAAATTCCGGACTGCATCGACTGCGGCGAGTGCGAAAAACGCTGCCCCTATGAGCTGCCGATCCGGTCGCGCATCAGGGCTGCCTTTGAGCGTTACAATAAAGCCAAGGACAAGTACCGGCAGGGCAAGCCCGTCAACCCTTAAGCTTTTGCCGGGTTAGGCTGTGCTGGCCTGACGCGTTGCTCACTTCCTCAGGGCATTCAATACAAAAGCGCCGCGGCCTTTTGAAGGCTGCGGCGCTTCGTGTTCTCAAACAGACGGCTTTCACCCGGGCAGGCACAACCTGCCTTGTATGCTTACCACTCTTCTTCTTCCGGATAGTAGCCCAGAAACTCGTCGTAGAGGTCGGTGCGGCGGTCGGTGTGCGGATTGTTGAAAGCCGACCAGTGGCGGTAGCGGGCCGCCATGACGTTGATCTCGGCGATGACCACTTCGGGTTTGTTCGGATCGGCCGGGCCGGCGACGAAACCGCCGCCCGGATCGGTGATGCAGCTGTTGCCGATATAGACGCAGCCGCGCTCTTCTCCGACGCGGTCGGCGCAGATGCTGAACACCGCGTTCATAAGCGACATCTGCGCGGCCGAGGTCGCCGCGGTGGGTTTCTCCTTGGTCTGCAGCGGATCGACCACGACCCAGTTGGTGCTGTCGCAGATGATGTCGGCGCCCTGCGCGGCCAGGATGCGGGTCACTTCCGGAAACCAGACGTCATAGCATACGCGGCAGCCGATCTTGCCGAACGGCAGGCTGAACACGGGAAAACCCAGGTTGCCGGGCTCAAACCAAAGCTTTTCCTCGTTCCACAGGTGCGTTTTGCGGTACGTGCCGATGTAGCCCTCCGGACCGACAACCACGACGCTGTTGTAGAGATGATTGCCCTCGCGCTCGTTGATGCCGGCGCAGATGTAGGCATTATGCTTCTGGGCGGCCTTGATCCACTCCTGGGTGGTGGGGCCCTCGGGCACCTCTTCGCTCAGGGCGAAGGCTTCTTCGCGCGAGTTGAAAATATAGCCGGTGTTGCACAGTTCGGGCAGCACCATCAGGCGTGCCCCCTTGGCGCCGGCCTCATCAATAATTTTCAGCGTGGCCTCGACATTGTGGTCCTTGTCGCCGATACGGGGCTCCATCTGCAGCGCGGCCACTTTTACGAGGCTCTCCTTGCCGGGAACGCGCTCACCGGGATAGGGCGGTACGGGAATCTGCTGGAATTTTGACATGGTCGTTCTCCTTCCGTGAATTGTTTAATGGAACATCCGCTCAGCGGCCGGGCGGGTTGTGAGCATGCCGCGCCCCCGGTTGAAAGGGTCCTGGGTAAACCGCTGCCGGCATTTATTGCACAGGACAAATGACAGCTCCTGGTAGAGCTCGTCATCGTAATTTTCAGCATCGCTGCCGGCGCAGTCCTGCATGCTGAAGCAGGCATGGTCGCACTCCTCGCCGTCGCACACCATGCCGGCGACATCGGACACGACCTGCACATGCACGGTAAAGCGCTCTGATCCCTCGGGCAGATAGGCCCCGCAGCGATCGCAAAAACAATCTGACATAAAAAAACCTTTCTCGTATCAACAGCCGGCTACAACGAATATATTTCCTTGCCCAGGGTCTGTACCCAATTTTTCTGCAGCACTTCCTGAGCCTGCTCGATTTTGTCGACCCCGAGGATGACAATGGCCTGCTCGCTCACGCGGCCCAGGTACGGATACAGGTAATGTATGTTGACGCCGGCGTTGCGCAGGGGCCGCACTACGGCATTGAGACCGCCCGGGTGGTCAGGCGTTTCAACTGCCAGGACGTCTGTTTCATAAGCCGACAGGTCCTGGCCCTTCAAAATATTCATGGCCTTCTCGGGATCATCGACCACGAACCGGACCGTGCTGACCTCGGAGGTGTCGGCTACCGATATCGCCCGGATATTGACACCCTCCTTGCCGAGCAGTTCGCTCAAGTCGGCCAGCTGGCCGGGAATATTTTTCAAAAGGACTGAAATCTGCTTAATCACCATGTTCGTGCTCCTCGATAAAATGATATCCCCGCTCGAACGCTTCCTGGTTGGCCTTGAGCAGTTTGGCTTTGCCAGCCCCCAGGATATCGGGCAGGTGTTTCAGCATCCGGTCGAAGGACAGCAGGCTGCTGACCGCGATAAAAGCGCCCAGCATGATCATGTTGGCCACTTTCACATTGCCGATCTGCCGCGCAAGCTCGGTAATCGGAACCCCCCTGGTCTCGATATCGCCTCGCACAAACGAGGGCTCGACCAGTGAAGAATTATACAGCAGAAAACCGCCTGAATGAAGCAGATTCTGGAAGCGGGAAAACGACGGCTGATTGAGCGCCACCACAAACTCGGGCTCCGAGGCGATCGGGGAGGCAATCTCCTCATCGGATATGGTCACGGTACAGTTGGCCGTCCCGCCGCGCACTTCGGCGCCGTATGAGGGCAGATAGGTGACAAATCTGCCCTGCAGCATGGCGGCCTGCGCCAGGATCTGCCCGGTTGACAGCACCCCCTGGCCGCCGAATCCCGAAAAAATGGTCTTGATCAGCATGGCACCTCTTTTATCACACCAAGCGGGAATTCCCTGGCCATGACCTCATCGATCCATGTGCAGGATGCCACCGCATCCATGCGCCAGTTGGTCGGGCACGGCGACAGTATTTCTACCAGGCTGAAGCCGGCCTTTTTCTGCTGAACGCCAAAGGCTTTCTTTATGGCCTTCTTGGTCTTCATGACATTAGCGGGACTGTTCACGGCCGTGCGCTCGAGGTACACCGTGTTGGCAAGCCCCTGCAGAAGCTCGCACACCCTGATGGGCGGGCCTTCGCTTCTCGGGTTGCGGCCCGCCGGCGTGGTGGTCGTCTTCATGCCCGAAAGGGTCGTGGGCGCCATCTGGCCGCCGGTCATGCCGTAGACCGCGTTATTGACGAAAATGACGGTGATGTTTTCACCGCGGTTGGCCGCATGCAGGGCCTCGGCCGTACCGATCGCGGCCAGGTCGCCGTCGCCCTGATAGGAAAACACGAGGTTGTCGGGCCGCACGCGCTTGATGCCTGTCGCCACAGCCGTTGCGCGGCCGTGCGGCGCTTCGACCATATCGATATCAAGGTAATAATAGGCCAGCACCGCGCAGCCCGCAGGCGGCACACAGATCGCGCTTTCGCGCAAACCCATTTCATCAAGCAGCTCGGCGATCAGCCGGTGGATGATGCTGTGACCGCAGCCCGGGCAGTAGTGCATGGGTACGTCGCGCAGTGACCGGGGCCTCTGATAGACTTTTTTCATTGTTTGCGTTTCCTTATGGCCTGATAGTAGCGCCGGGCAATGCTGCGGCCGAGTTCGCGCGCAGAAGGCACAACGCCGCCGGGACGTCCGTAGAAATGAATCGTGCCCTGCCCTTCAAGCGCCAGGCGTACGTCATCCACCATCTGGCCCGTGCTCATCTCAAATACGAAAAAATCCTTAATCGTCTGGGCCGCCTCGCGGATCGCCTTGACCGGAAACGGGCTGACGGTAATGGGCCGGATCATACCCACGCGCAGGTTGGCATCCTCGCGGCGCAGGCGGTTAATGGCCCCCTTCGCGATGCGGGCCGCTGTTCCATAGGCGATCACCACCATGTCGGCGTCATCGAGCATGTAGCCTTCCCAGCGGGTCTCGCGCTCTTCAATACGCTTGAATTTCCTGACCAGCTTCCAGTTATGTTCTTCCATGTCCTTGGTGTCGAGAATCAGCGATTTCACCAGGCGCGCCGGGCGGCCCCTGGCACCGGTCAGGATATAGTCCTTCTCCGGCATTTTTTTGCCCTTGCGGGGCTTTGGAATAATTACCGGCTCCATCATCTGGCCCAGCATGCCGTCGCCCATGATCATGACCGGCGTGCGGTACTCATCGGCAACGTCAAAAGCGTGAAAGGTCAGATCGGCCATTTCCTGTACCGACGCGGGCGCAAAAACCACCAGCCGGTAATCGCCGTGCCCGCCGCCGCGCGTTGCCTGAAAATAATCCGACTGGGCCGGGGCGATATTGCCCAGGCCCGGACCGCCGCGCATGATGTTCACGATGACCGCCGGCAGCTCCGATCCCGCCAGAAAGGAAATGCCCTCCTGCTTGAGGCTGATGCCGGGGCTGCTCGACGATGTCATGGCGCGCGCGCCGGCAACGCTTGCTCCCAGCACCATATTGATGGCGGCCAATTCACTTTCAGCCTGAATAAATACGCCGCCGGGAACTTCAGCAAGGCGCTGCGACATATACTCCGGCAGCTCATTCTGCGGGGTGATGGGGTAGCCGAAATAGCAGGTGCAGCCGGCCTGAATCGCCGCCTCGCCGATGGCATGCGTGCCGTACATGAGTTTTTTATTCACGATACACCTCGATAATCGCTTCCGGGCACATCAGGGCACACGTTCCGCAGCCGGTACACGGCTTGTCAGGATCACACTCGGCATAGGCATAGCCCTTTGCATTGAGCTTCGCCGATACCCGAATGCAGCCCTTGGGGCAAAACGTCATGCACAGGCGGCAGCCTTTGCATTTTTCATGGTGAATGAGTATCTTTCCCTGCATAATTCAACCGAAATAATAAAGTTTATAATTTTAACAGTAAACGGCGGCATGCGTCAATGAATATATTCGGCGCAGAGCGCGCCTGGCACGGCGCATATGCCGGAAAAACCGGCGCGCGCGCGAACACACGCATATCTGAGGGGGGCCTAGGCCTGAAGCAATTGCAGTTCCTGCTTGACGATGGCGCTGACCGTGCTGCCGTCGGAGCGCCCGGCGACTTTGGGCATGCAGCACTTCATCACCGCACCCATCTGCTGCACGCCGCGGGCTCCGCTTTCGGCAATGGCCGCGCGCACCAGGGTGCGCAGTTCATCTTCGGCGAGCTGCTGCGGCAGATATGACTCGATCACGGTAATTTCGTCCAGCTCTTTGCGGACCAGGTCCTGGCGCCCGCCTTTTTCAAACTGCTCGGCTGCATCACGGCGCTTGCGCACCATGCTTTGCAGAACCTGCACTGCCGCCTGCTCATCAACGGCAATGCCCTTCTCCTTTTCCTTGTACTGCAGCTCGGACAGCATCATCCTGAGCGTGGAAAGACGCTCGGCGTCCCTGGCTTTCATGGCTGTTTTCATATCCTGACTTATGCGATTCTTCATGGACATGCCTCTCATGTGCGGCACGGTTTATTTCCCCCGGTGCCGGCCTGCGTGTTCGCCGTTTAAACCCCTCTTATATGTCGAGCAATGTTAAGCATAAAACAAATCCCTGTATGATGTCAAGCGTACCGCCCGCGCACATAACACGAGACAAACAAAACACGCATGCATGCGCAACAGCATGTCTGCATCGATGCTTTTTGTTATTTCAGGATCCGGTCTGTCCGGTTTGCGTTGCAAGAGCCGGGGGGCAAGCCCTCTGGTCCGTTCACGGCATAGTGGAGACTCCCGGATCCGGAGAATAAGCCATTAAGCGCGCATTGAAAAAAACTCAAAAAAAGTTACAATACACACACGGCCCGATGGCCGCGCAATCGCTGGTTTCCGGAAAAGTACGGCAGCACATGCAAGGTCGGCAGTAGTCCCTGTTTCCAGAAAACACGAGTAGCAAGCTATCAGGAGACGATATGTTCTGGCGCAAAAGCAGCACCGATATCCATGAGATGGAGATGAAGATTAAAAGTCTTCAAACGAACCTCAAACAGCTCGAAAGCGAAAATCGCCAGCTCAGCGGGCAGGTCACAATTTTCAAAGCTGCCAGAGACTACATGAACCTGCTCTTTTACGGCATTCCCGCATGCGTGCTGATTACCGACGACAAGGGGCGCATCATAAAGGCCAACCGGCGCATGCAGAACCTGATCGGCTTCACTGAGTCGGAACTTGCGGGCAAGCACACCGTAGAGATCACAGCACGGCCGGAGGAAATGATCAAAACACAGGAAGCCGCCTTTGAACGCAAGTCCCGCAAGGAAGATATTGCCGACTTCGAGAGCTTCCTGAGACACCGTGACGGAACAGAGGTCCCGGTTCTTTCGGAAATAACATTTGTTCATGATGAAAACGGCAGGCATGTTGGTGCGGTTGCCGTAGTGCGCACACGTACCTGACCGGTGTTTCCGCCGCCGCCCACCTGTGCATGCGCAGGGCATCCCGCACCATGCCGGAAGCCCTCTTGAAAAGCCCGTTTTCTGTTGACACGCACCTGTGCTGAGCCTATAGTTACACAATTTTTGAGAGCCGTTTCCGCCGAATGAAAGACGCCTATCATGAAGCCTCCGATCACTTCTCTCAGAGCGATACCCCTGCTTTCTATCACCCTGCTTGCCGGCTGCGCCTCCACGGAAAAAGGTCCTGCCTCCCTGCCGGCAACCCTTGACGAGATCAAGGCCGAATTACGACTGACCGCTCAGCAGCTCCGGGATGCGGATGACCTGCGGCATACCCAGTACACCCGTGAGCAGGCTGCCATGGAGGCACAGCTCACCGCCGAACTTAAAAACATGTCTGAAAAATTCAGCGCGCTCAGCGCCAGGCTGAACGCACCGCAGGGCAGCGGCCCGGAACCGGTTGTCATCAGCGATGAGAAGTGCCCGCCGCCGCCGCAGGGCCAGACCGCGGACGGCAAGCTGCTGGTCGGAGAAACCGAGTGGCTGTGGCTGGACGCAGCCGGCCAGGCCTTTCAGGCGCGGGTCGACACAGGCGCTGCCACATCCTCCATCAGTGCCGCGGACATTACCATCTTCGAGCGCGACGGCAAGGACTGGGCACGCTTCTTTATGAGTCACCAGGGCATGGACGACCGCATCCAGATCGAAGCGCCGCTTGTGCGCCACGTGCGCATCAAGCAGGCCTCGGCCGAGGACATCGACCGCAGGCCCGTCGTGCGGCTTTCCGTGCGCCTGGGCGATATGCATGAAAAAACCCAGTTCTCGCTTACCGACCGTAAGCACATGACGTTTCCGGTGCTGCTGGGCCGTGATTTTCTCAAAGACATCGCAGTGGTCGATGTCGGCCGCACGTTTATCCAGCCCACACTCCTCAAGGACAAACGCTGAGCGATGGTGTCGCGCAAATCATTCTACCTGCTCGTTGCGCTGCTTGCCTGCACCGGAATCGGCATGACCGTGTACAATAACGTTGTCATGGGCGTGCCCCTTACGCCGGGTGAAAAACGCCAGATATGGTCAATCGAAGCCAAAATGGAATTTACTGCCACGGGTGAACCGGTGATCGCCTCAATGGCTGTCGCCGGCACGCAGAAGGGCTTTACCCTGCTCAGCAGGACCGCTGCGAGCCCCGGTTACGGGCTCGCCTTCATCGAAAAAGACGGCGCGGAGCGTGCCGAATGGTCGATCCGGGCAGCCACCGGCCGCCAGCGCCTGTACTATCAGATCGACATGCTCGTGGATCCTTCAGCGCGGCCGGCCGAACCTCCCGTGCCGCCGCCCGTCGTAAAGGACTTCGAGCGCGAGCCCTATGCCACTGCCATGGCCCAGATTCTGGGCCGGGCCCAGGAGCGCTCCGCCGACCCGTATACCCTCACCCGCGAAATCATCAGGGAGATAGACAATCAGGCCCAGAATGCCGAACTGCTGAAGGGGTATATGCCCCGGGCAGGACTGGTCGCACGGCTGCTGAACAACGCGGATGTTCCGGCCCGCACCGTCTACGCCCTGATGCTCGAAGACGGCCGGCGGCGGCAGCAGCTGATCGAATACCTGCAGGTATTCAAAGACGGCGGCTATGAGCTGTTCAACCCCCAGACAGGCGAGCAGGGCCAGCCCCGCAACATGCTGCTGTGGGAGTACGGCTCAGCCCCCCTGCTCGACATTGCCGGCGGCCGCAATTCGCGGGTTACCTTTTCCATGATCGTGCAGAAGCAGCCGGTCAGCGTGGCGCTGGCAAAAAAAAACGAGCTCTCTGAGCGGGTCACCATTTCAATCCACGGCCTGCCGCTTGAGGAGCAGGCTCTGTTCAAGGGGCTGCTGCTGATACCTATCGGCGTGGTGATACTGGTATTCCTGCGCCTGATCATCGGCATCAAAACCTCGGGAACCTTCATGCCGGTACTGATCGCCATGGCGTTCATTCAAACGCAGCTCCTCACCGGCCTGGTCGGATTCGTGCTGATCGTCGGCAGCGGCCTTGTCATCCGCGCCTACCTGTCCCGGCTCAACTTGCTGCTGGTTGCGCGCATATCGGCGGTGATCATCATGGTTATCATGATGATCGGCATCTTCTCGGCCCTGGCCTTCAAGCTGGGCCTGACCGACGGCATGAAGATCACGTTCTTTCCCATGATCATTCTGGCCTGGACCATTGAGCGCATGTCCATCCTGTGGGAGGAGGAAGGCCCCCGCGAGGTCATGAAACAGGGCGGCGGCTCACTGCTTGCAGCCGTGATCGCCTACCTGGCCATGGACAGCGAGCTGATACGCCACCTCACCTTCAACTTCCTCGGCCTGCAGCTGGTACTGATGGCGGCCGTGCTGCTGCTGGGCAACTACACCGGCTACAAGCTGAGCGAACTCAAGCGCTTTAAACCTCTGGCTGACGATATGAACGCCGGCAGAAACGGGCTCTGAGATGCTGTTTTTGAAAAACTACGCCTGGCCCTGGGCGCTTGCGCGCGCAGGCATCCTCGGCATGAACCGGCGCAACCACTCCTACATCAGCCGCTATAACCCGCGCCGGCTCTACCCGCTGGTTGACGACAAGCTCAAGACCAAAAGGATCGCCATGGCGGCCGGGGTTGCGGTACCGGAGTTGATCGGCATCATTCGCGAGCAGCACCAGGTAAGCCGTTTCTCGGAGATGGTCAAAGACCGGCCGGGATTCTGCATCAAGCCCGCACGCGGTTCCGGCGGCAGGGGCATCGCCGTGATCGTGCGCCATCAGGAAGGCTTCTACTACAAACCCAGCGGCAGGCCGGAAACAATTCAGGACCTTGAGCGCCACATCTCCAACATTCTGGCAGGCCTGTTTTCACTCGGCGGCAAGCCCGATACTGCCATCGTCGAAAACCTGATACACTTTGACGATGTATTCGCCGGCTACTCATTCGAGGGCGTGCCAGACACGCGCGTGATCATTTTCAGGGGTTTCCCCGTGATGGCCATGATGCGCCTGTCCACCGCCGCATCAGGAGGCAAGGCCAATCTGCATCAGGGCGCGGTGGGCGTGGGCCTGTGCCTGCGCACCGGGCGGGCGCTCAGGGCCGTGCAGTTCAATCGGCCTGTCCGCCGCCATCCGGATACCGGGCTTGACCTGCATGCGCTGAGGGTACCCGGCTGGGACACCCTGCTCCGCCTTGCCGCATCCTGCTATGAAATGTCGGGGCTTGGCTATATCGGAACCGACCTGGTGCTTGACAAGCAGCACGGACCCCTGCTGCTGGAGCTCAACGCCCGCCCGGGCCTGTCAATCCAGATCGCCAACGGCCGCGGCCTGCTGCCCAGCCTCAGCGCGGTGGAGGAATTTGGCGACACCGCACTGAATGTCGCCCGCCGCATCGAATTTGCACAAAAGCGCTTCGGCGTGTTTGAACCGTAGCACGGTTGCGCGTCGCGTGTCCGGTTGGAGCACCTGTCCAGTTCAAGGGCCGCATACGGAGCACAGACATCATACTGCCATGCATAGAGCCGCCGCCGATGCAGGCGATTCAGGAGACGCTGTTCGATTAAACCTGTTATAAGAAGGTTAACAGCGGTCTGCGACACCCTTACATTTTGGACCACAGTCCCTATGCCCAAGGCCCTCTGGAAGCCCGGAACCATGATCTACCCCGTGCCCGCCGTGCTGGTAAGCTGCGGCACGCAGCGCGAGGGATTCAACATCATCACCATTGCCTGGACCGGCACCCTGTGCACGGATCCGCCCCTGTGCTACATCTCCGTGCGGCCTGAGCGCCACTCACACGCCATCATCAGCAGGAACCGGGAATTCGTCATCAACCTCACCACCGAACGCCTGGCGCGCGCAACCGACTGGTGCGGCGTACAATCAGGCCGTGATGTGGACAAGTTTAAAGAGATGCACCTGACGCCGCTGAAGGCCTCGAAGGTCAAAGCGCCGCTCATCGCGGAGTCGCCCCTGAACATAGAATGCCGCGTCGTTGACATCCGGCCCCTGGGATCGCACGACATGTTTATCAGCGAGGTCGCGGCCGTGCACGCCGACGAGTCGCTGATCAGCCCCGCGGGCGCCTTCAAGCTTTCACACTCCCGGCCACTTTGCTTTGTGCACGGCCACTACTTCGGCCTTGGCCGCATAATCGGTAAATTCGGCTTTTCCGTGCGCAAAAAAAAGCGCTAGGCGCGGCGCCGGTTCCTGATTTTTTTTATTTTGTTTTTTTGCGCGCCGGCCGTATAATACCGCCGCAGAAAAAAAATGCACCCCGACACGATTCTGTTCATGCCGCAGCACACAACCCAGGCTGTCATTTTACGCACATTCGACTTCGCTGAATCCGACCGGCTGGTCTCTTTTTACACCAGGGACTTCGGCCTGCTGCGCGGTGTTGCCAAGGGCGCCAAGCGCAGCCTCAGGCGCTTCGGCAGCGCGCTCGAGCCGTTTACCCTGAATGAAGTCACCTTTTTCGCACGCGAGCACCAGGAACTGGTGCGGCTTGAGCGCTGCCGCATCGTGCGTGCTTTTCCTGAAATCGCGCACAACGTGCGCCGGGTGGCGCTGGGTGCCTACCTGCTTGAACTGGTGCTGGGGCTGAGCCCGGAACGCGAAGCGCATCCCGAGGTCTACCGCCTGCTGGTATACTACATCGACCAGCTCACCCAGACCGCGTTTCGGGAATCCATGATACACCTGTTCGAGCTGCGCCTGTTCGGCCTGCTGGGCTATGAGCCGCAGTTCATGTGCTGCGTTGCCTGCAACAGCCCGTTTGATATCAGCGCGGCCTACCATTTCTCGATTCAGCGCGGCGGCATCGTGTGTCCGCGCTGTGAGCCGCCGCTGCACAACATGCTGCCTGTTTCAAACGGCACCATCCGTTTGTTCCAGCAGGCGCGCAGCCTGTCGCTTTCCAGGCTCAACCGCCTCTATTTTTCTCGCGACTCACAGGAAGAAACCCACAAGCTGTTCACCCGTTTCCTTGAGTACCACATGGGAAGGCGGCCCCGCTCGCTCGAAATACTCAATCAGCTGTAAGATGCATAGCGTTCAGCCGTTGCTGAAAAGCTCATTTCAGGCCGCAATCAGTACGGTTTCTGATGGCCGCCATGGATGACGGAGCGCGTTCGATCCCGAATTGAGCAGCCGAAAAACAGAAAAAAGCTATCAGGAGCTTTCTCATGGTGCGGCCGCCTGCCGCCAGATGGGCGCATTGGTCCGATCTCATGCTGGGCCCTTAAGCCGTTTGCGCTCCATGCGGCAGTCCGGCGTCAAATGCCGATTATGCGCTGGAGCGCGGAGCGCAGGGCCTGACGGGTGAGCATGGTATGCGGATTGTTAGTCCAGGCCGCAAGCGTATGCACCCGCTCCGGCAGATGCTTCTGTTGCTTTGCAATGAACGGGCAGGGATAACAGGCGGCCGGATCGGTCCTGCGGCTGGCGGACAGCACAACCGGGGGCTGTGCAGCATCAATGAACACGGACTGAAGCGACGAAGGCATGGCGCGGCTTCATACATGCATATGCTGTTTTCGAGGTGCTTACAACATCCTTTTTTAGAGACTGCTCAAAAATGTCCCTCCTGTGCAGCAGTCCTGCGGCGGAGGGCTGGTTGAGATGCAGGGCACGCCCCGTCCACGAGGAATGAGGCGTACTTTTCTGTGCGCCGTGTGTAGCGCACCGCGGCAGGCGAGTGGTGTGGGGCAGTCCCTACGGCATGATGGCCAGCAGCCCGCCACGCGCAAGGCTCAAAAAATTCTGCGGCAGAAGACCGCCTGCAATAATTGCGACGATAATCAGGAGGCACATGAGCCTGGCGGCCGCGCCGAGCTCTATGTGTTCGGTTTCCTGCTCGACATTGCTGTAGGCTGCGCGCACGAGGCGCAGATAATAAAAGGCGGAAATGCACACGTTGAAAACCGCAAGGCCGACCAGCCAGTAATGCTTCTGCTTGAGCGCCGCGGCGAATATCATGAATTTGCCGGTGAAGCCGATGGTCGGCGGAAGGCCCGCCAGGCCGATCGCACCCAGCACCAGTACGCCCGCCATTATGGGGGAGCGCTTGTAGAGGCCGCGCAAATCGCGAAAGCGGATATTGCGGCCGTCGTCTGAGAGATTGTAAATAACAAAAAAACAGGCCAGGCTCATCCAGAGATACCCGTAAATATAGTACATGGATGAAAGCAGGCCGAACGGCTCAATGCACAAAACACCGATGATCAGGTAGCCGGCATGCGCGATGCTGGAATAGGCCAGCAGCCTCTTGATGTCCTCCTGCGCCAGCGCAAGCAGGTTTCCCAGCGTCATTGACAGCACAGCCATGATGGCAAGCATGGTGCTCAACTGCTGGCTCGGCCCGCACAGCGTCACTACCCTGATCAGCAGGGCCGTGGCGGCAATCTTGGGAATGGTCGCCACGAAGGCGGTGGTTTCATGGGCCGCGCCCACGAAAATATCGGGCATCCAGAAATGCATCGGAAACAGGGCCAGTTTGTAGAATATGCCGCACAGCATCATCACCAGGCCTATAAGCGCCAGCGGCTGGAGGCTCAGCGGCCGCGGCAGCGCCGCCATCATGGCAACAAGCTCGGTGGTGCCGGTCAGGCCGAACAGATAGCTCATGCCGTACAGGGTGATGCCGGTCGCAACCAGGCCGAAGAGGATATACTTGATGCCGGCCTCAAGCGGCGCGCGCTGCCCCACGCCGAAGCGCAGCGGTATGAGGATGTAGACCGCAAACGAGGATATCTCCAGGCTCAGCAGAATCGTCAGTAGCTCGGTTGCGCTGCACATCATCATCAGGCCCAGGCAGCTCAGGGCGAAGAAGAAATAATACTCGGGCCGCACACTGCGCTTGACGCCGCGCAGGCCGGTGCCCAGCCATACGACCAGGAGCATGCCCAGCGAGATAAGAATCTTGAATGTCTGTGAAAAAGAGTCGACCCGGTATGCGCCCGCAAACAGCACCCCGCCGGAGGCATAGGTGAATGTGGAGGCGATCAGAGCCATCAGCGCGAACGCCATGGCAGCCGCCTGCAGCAGCAGGGCATGCGGCCGCGTGAGGGCACAGGCGAAAAACACCACGGCCATGCCGGCCAGACTCAGCTCCGGGGAAAACAGCACAAGGGTATCAGCCATAGTAGCTATCCTGTATATCCGGGCCGCGGCCGCGGATGCCGAGGCTCAGGGTGCCGCGCAGTGCAGCAGCAGATGCTCGACGCTGCAGTTCATGATATCCAGCAGCGGGCCCGGATACAGCCCGACCCACACGACCGGCGCGGCCAGCACGGCCATCAAACACCATTCCCTGGCGCTCAAATCTCGTAAGGTTACGTAAAAACCGTCACCGGCATGCACGGGCAGGCAGTACACGCCGTCGCAGTCTGCCCAGATCAGCTTCTGCAGCAGGCGCAGCATATAGGCCGCACCAAGCACCACGCCCGGCACCAGCAGCGCGGCGGCTGGGGGGCTCACACCGAAGGCGGCCAGCATGATAAGGAATTCTCCCACGAAACCGTTGGTGCCGGGAAATCCCATGGCCGCCAGGCCGAACAGCGCCATAAAAGCCACGAAGGCCGGCATGAGCATACTCAAGCCGGAATTGTTGTGTATCTCGCGGCTGCCGGTGCGTTCGTAGAGCATGCCGACGCCGATAAAAAGGGCCCCGGTAACCACGCCGTGGTTGATCATCTGAAGCAGTGCGCCCCTGATACCCTGGCTGCTGAACAGGAAAATGCCCAGGGTGGCGAATCCCATGTGCGCCACGCTCGAATAGGCGATCAGACGCTTGATATCGGTCTGCGCCAGGGCCAGGCAGCCGCCCAGCACGATGGAGACAAGCGCAAGGCCGATCATCACCGGCGCGCAGAAACGGGCCGCATCCGGGGCAATGGGCAGTGCCAGGCGCAGAAAGCCGTAGCAGCCCATTTTCAGAAGCAGGCTCGCAAGAATCACGCTGCCGGCCGTGGGCGCCTCCACATGCGCAACCGGCAGCCAGGTGTGAAACGGATACAGCGGGATCTTGATGGCGAAGGCCACGGCGCAGGAGATGAAAATCAGCATCTGCAGAGGAAACGTCAGTTCCGCCGACATCAGCTCCGGAATAAAGAACGTGTCCGTCTGAACGTACAGCACGATAAGTGCCAGCAGCAGGAACACGCTGCCCGCAAGGGTGTAGAGAAAAAACTTGATGGAGGCATAGTCCTTGCGCGGGCCGCCCCAGACCGCGATCAGCAGGTACATGGGAACGAGCATGCCTTCCCAGAAGATATAAAAGAGCACCGTGTTCAGGCTGATAAACACGCCGATCATGGCCGCCTCCATGAGCAGCAGCACAATAATGAATTCGGCCAGGCGGTCGCGGATGAAGTGCCAGGAGCACAGAATGCACAGAGGCATCATCAGCGTAGTCAGCAGCACCAGCAGTACGCTGATGCCGTCCACGCCGACAACATAGTTTAAATCAAGGGCCGGAATCCAGGCGCGCACCTCGGCAAACTGATAGCGCGCGCTCGTGCGGTCAAACAGCATATACAGCGGCAGGGATGCAAGGGCCGTCAAAACGGTGACGATCAGTCCCCAGATTCTCAGCGCAAGGTCATCCCGCAGCACATGGCATACAAGCGCGCCGACGAGCGGCATCAGCATGATGTAGCTTAAGACCGGATAGCCGGGGCTGTTAAAAAGCAGGTACTCTTCCATATATTCCGTTCTCGATCCTGCAGAGTTAGTGCAGCATAACGATGATCAGCAGCAGAAAAAAGAAAATAACCGCCCCGCCGATATAGTGCTGGATCTTGCCCGTCTGGATCAGGCGCAGGGACTCTCCCAGAACCAGGGCTGCCATGGCGAGCCCGTCGACACATCCGTCGATGCCGCTGCGGTCAAAACGGGTGAGCGCGCCGGAGGCCTTCTGCAGCGGACCGAGGCCGGCACGCTGATACAGCTCGCCGACCCATTCATTCACGCGGCCGAGCGGCTCTGCGCACAGGCGCACCACAAGCCGTGCACCGCGCCGGTACAGCCAGTCAACATCCAGCAGGATGCCGGCTTTGGGAGCGAGAAAGCGGCGCATGACATAGAATCCGAGCGCGGCGGCGGCCAGCAGCTGCAAGGTGTGGCTGACGTGCGCCGGCGTATAGACCCGGCATGCCTGCCGATACGGCAGCAGGGCCTCGAGCAGGCCTGGAAACATGCCGACAGCGAGGCTCAATGCGGCGGTCAGGGCCATGGCCAGCAGCATGTTCCATGGCGGGTCGCTGACAGTCTGCTCAGCGCCGTCACCGGCCTTCGCAGTGCCGAACCAGATGAACAGGGGCAGCTTGATGCCCACCGACAAAAACGTGCCGACCGACGCCAGCATCAGCATCAGCTCGAGACCCGGCCGGTGGGCCTGCTCGAGCGCCGTGATCACGAGCGATTTGCTGACAAACCCGCTGGTAAGGGGCAGCCCTGAAATGGCCAGGGCGCCGACCGCGGTCAGGGCCAGGGTGCGAGGCATCCAGTGCCTGAGGCCTCCCAGTTCATGCAGCCCCGCCCGGCCGGTCTGCAGCACAACCGCGCCGATTCCCATGAATAAAAGCCCCTTGTTGAGTATGTTGGAAAGCGCATGCGCGCAGGCCCCGTTTACCGCAAGGTCCGTGCCGATACCGATCGCGCACACCATGTAGCCCACCTGGCTGATGATGTGATAGGCCAGGATGCGGCGCGCGTCGGTTTCAATCACGGCATAGGCCACGCCGATCAGGGCCATGGCCGCGCCCAGGGGAGCGAGGATGTCAAGGCCCGCAAAACCGCGCGCCAGGACATACACGGCCGCCTTGGTGGTGAATGCACACAGGAAAATAGCGCCGCCGGGCGAGGCTTCCGGGTAGGCGTCCGCCACCCACGCATGCAGGGGCGGCACTGCCGCATTCAGCAGAAAACCGGTCAGCATCAGGATGTCGGCAGCGCTCAGGCCTCCTGCACCCAGCTGCTCAAAGGCAACCGAGCCTCCGCCGCGGCAGCGCAGTACGATGCCTGCCAGCAGCACCAGGGCTCCGGCTGCGTGCACCAGCACGTAGCGGAATCCGGCTGCCGCCGAGCGGGGGCTTCCGCCCCAGACCAGGAACACGGATGCGAAGGCCATCAATTCCCAGAACACATACAGGCTCAGCAAATCGCCCGCCAGCACCACGCCCGTGCAGCCGGCCGCATAGGCGAAGGCGGCCGCATGCTGCGTGCGCGAACGCACCTGCAGGCTGTACATCGCCGCCAGGGCGGCCATGGCGATAAAGCAGTAGAGAAAAACCCTTGCCAGGGAATCGGCGCGGCCCATCAGCAGGTCCATGCCGAGATAGCGCATATGGCCGAAGCGCTCGGGCAGCGCTCCGGCGGCTGCCAGGGCAGCGCACGGAGCGCCCAGCAGCAGCACCCGCTGAGCACCGGGACTGCGCACGCAGGCCAGCGCAATTGCTGCGCACAGAAACAGCACGGCAGGATGCAGCGCCAGCTCAGAGATCATCGTCATAATACTTCTCCGGGCGTTTTAAAAAACGGGCGGCCAGCTTGCATGCGCCCGCAAGCGAAAAACAGCCCAGCAGCCCGAACAGCGACCAGAAGCCGGGAAAAGACAGCGGGCCCTCGGGCGCATGGCCGGCAGCTGCCGCAATGTCGGCGGCGGCACCGGCCAGCATGACCGCGACGAGAGGCGTCACCGTACGGGCTTTTTTTACGGTGCGCACGCGGGTGTCATGATTCATGGCAGCACCCGGGTTGTGATCAGGTCGATGGCCGCGTGCGGCCGCAGGCCCAGCACGACGGAAAGCGCGGCCGTTGCCAGCAGCGCAGCCAGCATGAGCGCCGTCACCGGGCTGTTGCCGTGCGCGCAGGTAATCGGAGCATGCACGGCAGCACGCCCGTAAAACGCGCGCACGACAACCTCGGCAAAATATACCGTATTCAGCAGGCTGCTCAGCAGCAGCCCTGCCAGCAGGACAGCATTGTGTATCTCAAGCGTGCCCAGCGCCAGGTACCACTTGCTGACAAAGCCCCCCACGGGCGGAACGCCGATCATGCTGAGGGCCGCAATGCCGAAAGCGGCAAACACCCAGGGTATCTGGCGTCCCAGGCCGCCCATTTCGCGGATATCCTTTTTACCGGTCATCGCAAAAATTACGCCCGCGCAGAAAAAAAGCGTGATTTTTGCGGCTGCATGCGCCGGCATGTGGAACAGCGCTCCGGTAATTCCGCCCGGCGACAGCAGGGCAACCCCCAGAACGATATAGGAAAGCTGGCTGACGGTCGAATACGCCAGACGGGCTTTCAAATCGGTCTTGGTCATGGCGATAAGCGAGGCGGCAAGAATTGTGAAAAGCGCCGCGTACGCTGTGGGCAGGCCGAGGCTCAGACGTGCAAGGAGATCGGTGCCGAACACCGAAAGCATGATCCGGCAGATGCAGAACACGCCGGCCTTCACCACCACCACGGCATGCAGCAGCGCGCTCACCGGCGCCGGTGCGACCATGGCGGCCGGCAGCCATCCGTGCAGGGGCATGAGCGCCGCCTTGGCGATGCCCAGCACAAACAGCACGTAGCATATCCTCACCAGCACAGGCGGGGCCGCAGCGGGCAGCATACCGGCTGCGATGTCATGCAGATTAAAATCCAGGGTGCCGCACTGAGTATAGAGAATCGCCATGGCCGGCAGCAGGCAGGCTTTTGAAGCGAACATCAGGTAGACAATATATGTTCGCGCGCCCGCATAGCTTTTGGCATCCTGATGATGAGCCACAAGAGGATAGGTGCTGATCGTGATGAGTTCATAAAAAAGATACAGCGTAAACAGGTTGCCCGCGCAGGCAGCGCCAAGGCCGCCGCAGAGGGAAACCGCATAAAAAAAATAGAACCGGCTCTGGGCATGCTCGCTCAGGGCGCGCATGTAGCCTATCGAATACAGCGCCGCCGCCGCCCACATCGCCGCGGCGGTGGCTGCGAACAGCAGGCCGACCCCGTCAAGGCAGAAACGCAGCGAGATGCCGGGGTAGAGCGTGCATACGGTCAGTTCGGGCAGCGCCCCCTGCATGAAGCCTGCGCCCGCGGCCAGCACCAGCGCAAGCGTCAGCAGCGATCCGGCCACGCACGCGCAGTCGCGCAGGACCGTGTGCGTGCCTGCTGCCAGCACGGCTGCGGCGGTCGCGAGCGGTACACACGGAACCAGGGCCATGATCGGCGTGCTGTACTGAAGGAACAGTCCCGTCCCCGTCACAGATGATCCCCCGGCCCGCCCGCTGCGAACGCATCATCGTCGGCGTCAGATTTCCGTCCGGGAATCTCCTCCTGCAGTTCGTTGAGCTGAATCGGATCAATCGTTTTGAACTGCCGGTACACCGCCAGGATAAAGCTGACGCCGATTGCCGTTTCCGCTGCGGCGATTCCCATGATGATCAGGGTGAACACCTGGCCCACGGCCGGTTCCGGTGCCAGGAAGCGGTTGAACGCCATAAAATTAAGGCCGGCCCCGGCCAGGATGAGCTCGGCCGAAATCAGCATGCCGATAAAACTGCGGCGCTGCACAACCCCGTAGACGCCGATAATCAGCAGAAAGGCCGCCACCACCAGATAGGTCTTCAGATCCTGCGAAAGCATCAGCGCGGGTCCTCCTTGACCGTTACCACGATAATCGCGCCGATAATGGCGATCAGCAGCAGCACCGAGATCAACTCGAAGGCCAGCCCGTAGCGCTCAAGCAGCTGGCGCCCCACCGCCGCCAGTGAAAAGTCGCGCGCCGCATCAGGCGAGGCCGGCCAGACGGTTCGGCCCACGGCACCGCGCAGCAAAATGACTGCGGCGATACAGGCCGGCACGGCCAGCAGCAGGTTCTGGCTGCGGATGCCCTGCTCGGCCACCTGGCGCGGCGTATATCCCACCATGATGCCGAACACCAGCACAATGCAGATAGCGCCGAGATAGATCAGTATCTGCATCATGCAGAGAAAAAGGCTGCCCAGGAACATGAACAGTCCCGCTATGCCCAGAAAGGCCAGCGCCGCCCCGAGCACGGTATACATCAGAATCTGCGTGCGCACCGCCAGGACGCCGCCGGCAACGGTCAGGGCGATAAACGCATAAAAAACAGCCTCAAGAAACACATCGGTCAATCCCATGATAGACCTCGCGCCGGCTCTGCCGTCACATGGCACATGCGGCTCCCCGGACAGCAGCGGCAGGAACGCGGTTCAATATCTGCCTTCAAGGCGCCTGCGCGCCATATTGACAACGTCCATGATATGCGAAACCTGAAAGGGCTTGTTCAGGACAAAATCGATACGGTACTTCTCGATATTCTCCTGTTCGTAGTGGACATCCCAGCCCGTTACCAGCGCAACCAGTACCTGGGCGCGGATGCGCTTGACTTCGCGGGCCACGTCCCAGCCGGACATTCCCGGCATGCCCAGATCGGTGAATACAAGGTCGAACGGCTCTGCGCGAAACAGCTCAAGGCCTTCGGAGCCGTCAAGGGCGCTCTCCACACGATGGCCTTCGCCGGCCAGCATGTCGGCCAGCACATCGCGCACATCCTCATCATCATCGATAACCAGCACGCGCAGCCTGGCGCCGGTCCCTGCGGGTGGGGTATCGCTGCGCAGGCGCTCCTGTATCCGGCCAAGCGGCAGCACGACCGTCAGGGTCGTACCGCGGCCTTCCTCGCTCACAGCGCTGATGGATCCCCTGTGGCGCCTGATAATGCCGTAGGAAACGCTCATGCCGAGCCCGGTCGAGCGGGGGCCCTTGGTGGTGAAGAAAGGATCGAAAATGCGGTCGATGATCGACGGCGCAATCCCGATGCCCGTGTCCTGCACCGTGACCGTCGCCGCTGCCCCGTCGCACGCGGCGGCAAAGTAGAGGGTGCCGCCCCGGGGCATCGCGTCAAGGCTGTTATTGATGAGGTTGGTAAACACCTCGCGCAGCTCGGCCGCATTGCCCATGACCGGCACCGGGGCGCTGATCGTGTTCTCGATACGGTAGCGCAGCCCTTTCAGCTCAGCGTCATCCTTCCAGCGCACGCGGGTGTAATCAAGCGCTCCGCTGATAACGTCGGCCAGATCAACCGATGAGGAAAAACGCTGGCTTCTGCCGGCGCGCGAAAAGTCCTGGATACGGCGTACGGTTTCGGCTCCGTCCAGGGCCGCGCTCTCGATCACGGAAAGCCCCTTTTCAATCTCGGCCGGCCGTTCAGCGCCGGCCTGCTGCAGAACCGCGCCGATCATGCGCTTTAAAAGCTGTGCGCGCCCCAGAATCGCCGTCAGCACATTGTTGAAATCGTGCGCCACGCCGCTGGCCATTTCGCCGAGGGACTTTAATTTCTCGGTCTGCAGCAGCCTGTGTTCAATGGCGCGCCGCTCGGTTATATCGCGCACCGCCGCCACAGCTCCCGTGGCGTTGCCGTCGCGGTCGCGCAGAAAGGTGACATTGATTTCAACCGGCAGGCGGGATCCGTCCTTGCGGCACCAGTCCGTTTCCCAGTTCTGCACCGAACCCTCACGGCGCAGCAGCGCGGCCATTTCGAGCCCCTGACGGCGGTAGTCGCCGCCTCCCGGAAAAAAATCAAGCGCCGAACGGCCGATCATTTCCCGCTCATCATAGCCCAGCATTTTTTCGATCGTGCTGTTGACCCGCAGTATCCGCCCGTCGGTATCGCTGACAACGATACCGTCATTGGTTGTCCTGAAGACATTTTCAAGAAATTCGCGGGCTTCGCGCTGCTGCTCGTTCAGCGCCACCAGGTCCGCCTCGGCCTTTTTGCGCTCCGTTATGTCGCGCACGATGAAGGCGCGCATGGTATCCTGCCCTGTGCCCCAGCGCGTTATTGAAAACTCGAGCGGAAAAAGGCCGCCGTTTTTCCTCTGCCCCATGCCCTCGGAAGTTGCCTGCATGCCGGGCATGGTATCGCGTGTGTCCATGGTCGCCAGCATGTCTGCGTGCAGCGGACGGTCTGCTTCCGGAACAAGCATGACTACCGGCCGGCCGAGGATTTCACCCGGGCGGTAGCCGTAAATCCTTTCAGCGCCCTGGTTCCAGAAGACAATATCGCCCCGCGCGTCGATAATAACGATTGCTTCATTGGCGAGCTGCACCACGGCGCGGAAGCGCTCTTCGCTCTCGCGCAGGGCCTGCTCGCCTGATCGCAGCTGGCGGTTGACGGCCTGCAGCTGCTCATTGGATGCGATAAGCTGCTGGTTCGCGGCCCGCAGCTCCTGCTCACGGGCCTGCAGTTGCGCGGTTTTGGCCTGCACCATCTCATGGAGGCGCGCGCGATGCTGTTCAAGTTCCTGCTCAATCACCCGTCTGCTGCTGATGTCGCGGATGATGGCCATGGCGCCGACTGTTTTCCCGTCCTCTCCGTGCAGCACGACGATATTGCCCTCGACCGGAACGAGCTGCCTGTCTTTGCGGACAAGGTAGTATTCCCATCCGGCTATGCGGCCTGTTTCGGATATCTCCCGCTGCAATGTCCGGGACTCGGCAATAGAGGCATCGTCAACCGTAAATGTCTGCCCGATGATGCTTCGGTATTCACCGGGTTCAAGATGCGTGAGCAGAGCATGATTCTGGCCGATCAGCTCCTCCCGGCTGTAGCCGCTCAGTTCAAGCACGGCCCGGTTGACCCGCACGATGCTGCCGCCCTCGCCGGACACGACAATGCTGTCAACTGAGCTCTCAAAGACATTATCGGCAAAGCGCATCATCTCACGCAGCTGCTCCTCGGCGCTGCGGCGCTCCTCAACCTCGCCGCTGAGATCGCTGACGGTGCGCTGCAGACGCTGCTGCAGCCTGCGCATGTGGCCGACCAGCAGGGCGATGCCGATCAGGGAAGCGGTGCCCGGGATAAGGGCGCCCCGGACAACGACATGTTCCTGCCAGTCAATCCCGAAAGCCATGCACAGGGCGCTGTTGGCGGCAACGCTCAGCAGCGCCGCCAGCACGCCCCAAGGCATGCCGAACAGCCAGGCCGCAGCCACGACCGGGATAACGACAACAAGGGTCATGCCCCTGCCCACCAGCACATGCATCAGGTAAAAAATACCGGCATACGCCAGCAGGGCTGCTGTCATCACAACCGCGGGTTTTCTGAGGAACGGGGGCATGAACGAACGGCTCACGCCGGATATGCCGATGCTTTCGCGGACCTTTGCGTCCGGCTGGGGCTTTGATGCGGGCGTGCTCATGCGTCCCGGGCAAGGATAGTACGTATTTTTTGATCGAGCACGGCCACGCTGAAGGGTTTGAGCACATAGTCGCTCACCCCGGCCTGCACCGCCTCAAGCACTCTGGTTTTTTCGGCCTCGCCGGTCATGAAAAGGACCGGAATCTCCTGCAGGTCGGCGTCGGATCGTACGGCCCGCAGCAGATCGATGCCGTCCATGCCGGGCATATCAAGGTCGGTGATAACCAGCCCGACCGGGGTTGAACGGATCATAGAGAGGGCCGTGTGGCCGTCAGGCGCTTCCAGCACGCGGTTGAACCCGAGATGCTTCAGGATACTGCGCACGGACATGCGCATCGCCTCCAGATCATCGACAACGAGTATGCTGATATCCATGTTCACGGCAACCCCCGTTTGCGGTCACTGGCGCAGGTTTCTGCGGCCATACGCCTGCAGCGTTGCGTCCGGGCCGGCCTATTCATCCGCGCTGCCTGTAACGCGCGCCCGCACCAGCGGCCGGGATGACCCGGTGACAAAGGCGAGAAATTCCTGCGCTTCCTGGGTCGCAAAAGCGCAGGCCTGCATGCGCGCAATGGCCTCGGCGCGCAGCAGCCCCGAGCGAAACAGCAGCATATAGGCCTCCTTGAGCTCACGAACGGCCTCGCGCCCGACTCCTGCGCGGCGCAGGCCGACCAGATTCAGGCCTGCCACGGAATTGCGCTCAAGCGCGCTGACAAACGGCGGGATGTTGCAGCTGAAACGGCTGTTGCCGCTCAGCATCGCCAGACGGCCGATTGCGCAGAACTGGTGCACGACGGCTCCGCCGCTTATGAATACCCGGTCGCCGACCGTGACATAGCCGGCCAGCAGGGCGTTGTTGGCCAAAATAACCCGGTCGCCGACCTGGGCATTGTGCGCAACATGCGCTCCGGCCATCAAAAAATTATGGCTGCCGATACGGGTTTCGCTGCCGGGCTTTGTGCCGCGGTGTATCGTGCAGTATTCACGGATGATATTATCGCTGCCGATGCGCACAAAACTTTCTACTGCGGGATCAAAGGCCACATCCTGCGGATCATGGCCGATGACCGCGCCCATGTGTATCCGGTTGCGCTCGCCGATGGTCGTGAATGCGCGCACGACAGCATGCGCCATGATCGTCGTGCCGCTGCCGATTGCGACATGATCATCAATAAGAGCATACGGGCCGACCTCGACATCGTCGGCAAGGCAGGCGCCGGCCGCAATCAGGGCCGTTGGGTGAATCCGGCTCACGAAAATGTCCCTTTCATCGCATGCGCGTCACCGGGGGCATCCAGTCAGCCGGGCCTCCGGCAAAGCCAATTATCCTTTTGGTTTTGCGTGTAAATATGATACATACAACAGGTCCGGAGCGCACTGGTTGTATGGCCCCGTGCGCCGGCCGCAGTCATCCCGTTATATACAATGCAGACGATGCAGAAAGCAAGCATTTAAACACATGCGCACCCGGGCGACCACTCCGCTGCTGCTCACCCCGGCCCTGCTGAGCGGGGCCATGATGATCGTGATATTTCCCCGGGCCGGCCTGAACGCTCTTGCCTGGGTCTGCCTTGTGCCGCTGATCGTGATGATGCTGTGGCGCCCGCAGGCCAGCCCCGTCCTGCAGGGCATCGCGGCAGGAACGCTCTATCACATCGGCCTGGTATACTGGGTCGTTGTTTCCATGCATACCTACGGCGGCGTGCCGCGCCCGCTGGCAGCGTTGCTGCTCGTGCTGCTGTGCGCGGTGCTGAGCGCCTATGTCGCGCTGCCGCTGTGGTGCAGCAGCTATATCCATGAACGGACGGGCATCAGGATCACGCTGACGCTGCCTCTGTGCTGGGTGGCGGCCGAGCATCTAAAATCCTGGCTTTTCACCGGTTTTCCCTGGGAACTGCTGGGCTATTCGCAGTTTGAAAACCTGCGTCTTATCCAGATCGCCGACATCACCGGCGTCTACGGCCTTAGTTTTCTTATCGTGAGCGCAAACTGCGCCATTGCGGCCTGCATGCATGCGCTTTTCACGCGCCGCCGGCCCCCCGTATGTGAGCTGTGCTGGGCGCTGGCGCTTGTTGGCGCCGCCCTGCTGTACGGCCGCATGCGCGTGCAGGAGTTCCGCGCCCCCGAGGGGCCCCGGTTTACCGCCCTGCTCGTGCAGCCCAATATCGCCCAGGACCTGAAATGGGACCCCGCCTTTCTTGATGAAACCCTGCGTAGGCTGTTTTCCCTGAGCACGCAAGCACGGCCGCAGCCGGCCGACCTCATCATCTGGCCCGAGTCGGCAACACCGTTTTTCTTTCAAAGCGAGCCGGGCTACCAGGCGCATGTCGTCGGCACCGTGCAGCGCAGCGGCTCCCGCCTCCTGTTCGGCAGCCCGTCCTTCGAAGAGTCGGCCTCCGGGCTGCGCTACTTCAACAGCGCCTTTATGCTTGAGACAGACGGCCGCGTGGCCGGGCGCTACGACAAGCTGCACCTGGTGCCCTGGGGCGAATATGTGCCCCTGCAGCGCCTGTTCCCGTTTATAAGCCGCCTGGTAGCGGGCATCGGCGATTTCAGCCCCGGAGCCGGCATACGCCTGCTGCCGGCCGGCCAGACAGCGCTTGCTCCCCTTATCTGCTACGAAATTATTTTCCCCAGCCTCACGCGCATGTTCGTGCGGCTGGGGGGAACATGTCTTGTCAACATCACCAATGATGCCTGGTTCGGACGCACCTGCGCGCCTCACCAGCACCTTTCCATGGCCGTGCTGCGCGCGGTTGAAAACAAGCGCTTCCTGCTGCGCGCCGCCAACACGGGCATCAGCGCGGTCATTGCGCCCACCGGGCAGATCCTCGCGCAGACAGATATCTTTACGGAAGCGGCCCTGCCGGCCGAGGTAACGGCGATGCATGAAATGACCCTGTACACGCGTATCGGTGATATATTCGCCTGGCTGTGCGTGCTTGCCTGCGCGGCTCTGCTGCTGGCCGCACGCCGCAGAAGGATCGATTGATCGATGAAAAAACAGATGCTTTTATGCGCCATGGCTTTTTCCCTGGTCTGCTGTCCGGGAACGCCTGTATGCGCGAATCCCCCGGTATCGCCCTCCGCCGCCGATGAGCTTGCGGCGGTTGTGAGCAGCGTCGCGCTGAAAGGCAGCCGCCTGGTACTTTTTTTCTACAGCATTGACGATGCACGTTCCCCGGATGCTGCGGCGTTGATGCAGCAGCTGTACCCGCAGAGGCGCCAGTATAATTTTGATATCGCCGGCATCGCTCTCGACGGCGCACGCCCTGATGCGGTGCGGTTATTTAACGCTGAACACGGGATCACCTTTCCCGTGCTGATTGACACCGACGGCACCCTGGCACGGCAGCTGAGCGTTGAAAGCACGCTCGGCTTTGTCCTGCTCAACGAGCGTTCACAACGGATCGGTTTCCGCCTGGCCTCGAACACGCCCGCCCACATGAACCTCAGGCAGCAGTGGCAGGCATACCTGAGCGCACTGCTGGATATGCCGTATGTACCCGCCGACCGGCCCGTGCTCGGGCTCAATCCAGCCGCCCCGTCGTTTGAAGCCGTGTGCGTGGACGGCAGAAAGGTTGCAACCTCGTCGCTGCACCGCCGTAAACCGCTTGCACTGGTCATTTTCTCCCCGCGCTGCTTCAACTGCATCAATGAGCTGAACTTTCTGAACAGCCTGTATACCGGCGAATTGAAGGACCGCTTCGAAATTCTCGGCCTGAGCCTGCTGGACGCCGAGCAGACCGCTGCCTGTATGCGCGACAACGGCTATGCGTTTCCGGCAATTGCCGACCCTGAGTGGCGCATTGTTTCCCGGTTTGAGTCCTTCACCGGCCCTGTCCCGTGTGCGTTTTTCATCAACACCCGCGGCGCTATTGAATACGTGCATATCGGATTTCCCGAGCGCGCCAAGGACGTCTACCGCATGCAACTGCGCAAACTTGCCGGCATGGAGAACCCACCGTTGCTCATCAAAGACGGCTATTCCGGTGAACAGCGCTGCATGATATGCCATGAAAAACAGCATGCGCAATGGATGCTCACCGGCCATGCCTCGGCCTTCGCGTCCCTGCAGCGCAAGGCGCAAGCCAACAACCCGGACTGCATCGGCTGCCACGTAACCGGCTACGGCAGTCCGGGGGGCTACCAGCGCGGCCACGGCCCTCCTGATCTGGAAAACGTGCAGTGCGAATCATGCCACGGCCCGGGATATCAAAGCTGCAGCGCCTATGCAGGCCGCAAGGCCGGGAAGAAAAATGCCGTGCAGTGGCGTGAGTTGTGCACCGGATGCCACACGGAAAAAGAGTCGCTCAACTTTGTCTTTTCCCGGCGTTTCATGCAGGTGCGCCACAGCGCCATGCCCGACCTGGAGGCGCTCGACCGCGCCGGCCGCATTGCGCTGCTTGACCGCACGGGCAGGCGGCAGGACAATCCTTTTGACAACCCGGCCCGCTACGTGGGCGCAGATGCCTGCCGGGCCTGCCATGCCGGGCAGTACCGTCACTGGCTGTCAACCGCCCATGCCTCGCTGCAGCCCGACAGCGCCGCAGACAGGGGCAAGCCATACCGATTTGTGACCGGCATCAATGCCGCGGGCGGCTACCCTGAAGAGGGCCGTACGGGCGTACAGTGCGAGGCCTGCCACGGTCCCGGCGAGCGCCATGTACAGCAGCCTGAGGCCAAAGGGCACGGCTTTATCGTCGGCCTGGGCGCCGAATGCCCGAGCTGTGTCGTGGAGCAGATCTGCCGCAGCTGCCACGGCGCCGCCGACGACCCTGAATTTGACTTCGACCGGGCAATTGAACGCGTCCGTCACCCCGCATCCTGACACCGGATTGTTACGCCTGCCGTTGCCAGACATCGTCGCGAAGCACCCGTTTGTACGACCCCCTGATACCTCTTGCAATTATTTCCTTAAAAATGTAATGTTTGCAAAATGATATCCGAAAAATCCTGATAAGCACAACCGTGGCACGGTTGTTACGGATTATGTATGGAAAATGAAACACTGAGGGTATTTCTGCAGGAAGCCCAGGATCTGATCAGGGACCTGAAACGGCTGGGCGCATCGCTGCGCACTGTGGATATCCCGAGCGATGAAGAATACGCCCGGCTCACTGAGCTCACCAACAAGCTCAACCGGCTGATCGGCGGAACCGCCTCCATGGGTTTCAGCATGTTCACCCCGCTCGCCCGCAAGACGTCCGTGCTGGCCGCCCGCACCACGATATCCCGTGAGACTTCGATCCGGGAGGTTATCCTGAACCTGAATGCGCTGATTTCGGTCTGCTCGATGTACTATGGATCGCTGGAGGATATTCAGGAGCTGGAACTGCGCCTTGCCGATGTTGAAAAAAGAATCGACGTATGCATGCAGCTGCTTGAAATCACCAAAACGCTCGACATCAAAGACCAGAAAGATGTCGACGACATCCTGTCTATGTTCCGCGACGTTTAACCCCGCTGCTTTCAGCCGGTCGGGCAGATCGGCGATACCGTCCCTGATTGCCGCTACTGCAGCACCCGCTTGACCTCGGACGTCAGGTATTTCACCATGGTCACCTTGTTGCCCCTGTCGTTGAACACGACCTCATCCATCAGATAATGCACGATAAAAAGACCGCGCCGCTCAGGCAGCATGTCGGCATTGGATGTGAACTCTTCAAGCATCTTCCTGTGGTCGAAGCCCTGCCCCTGGTCCTCGACACTGATCATGGCTTTTTCCTGGTCAAACGTCAGCGCAACGGAAATGCTGCGGCTCTCATCGAGATCGTTGCCGTGGAGCAGGGCGTTGTTGAGCAGCTCATCAACGCAGATGGAAATATTGCTCAAAACGGCTTCATCTTCAATGCCGCGCCACTGGCATTCACGCACCACATAGAGCGCGACCGAAGGCAGCAGGTGCGGATAGCTCGGCAGCGTCATGTCCGTGCTGTTGCGCACCCCCTCGAGCAGGCGGTGCGTGCCCAGCGAAAATTCCCTCAGCCGCAGGCCGCGCTTGACGATGGTTTCAATCTCCCTGATCGTAAACGGCTTGGTAATGAAATTGTAGGCCCCCTGGGTAAGCGCGCTGACGACATTGCGCACCTCGCCGTGGCCCGAAATGACCGCTATGGGTATGTTCACGTTCAGCCGGCGCGTGTGCTGAATGAGCTCAAACCCGTTCATATGCGGCATCATCAGATCGGTAATCATCAAATCAATTTTTCGCGTTCTGAGAACGTCGAGGGCCTCGTGGCCGTTTTCGGCGGACACGGGGTTGAGCCGCAGTTCGGCCAGTATTTCCGTCAGCGTACTTAAAACATCGCGATCATCGTCCACCACCAGAACGGTTATCTGTTTCATCTGCGGGGCACCCCCGGGGGAAAATGGGACTACGGCCTGTATATCTTTTTTGTTTTTTCGTGTTTGTTCGTTATATAATGCCGTCTGCGGGCGCGTCAAGGGAAAAGAACCCTGCGCCGCAAACCGCATATGCCTGCCGCACACGCACCGGGAATCGTTCATGCAGGAACATGGAAAAATCACGATCGTGGTTATGCAGGGCCCGACCGGTGTCGGCAAAACCGAAGCAGCGCTCGAACTGGCGCGGCTGCTCCCCGTGGAAATCATCAATGCCGACTCGATGCAGGTGTATCGCGGCATGGACATAGGCACATCAAAACCGGACGCAGCGCAGCAGGCCCTGGTGCCGCACCATCTTTTTTCCATTGCCGAACCCGCTGAAGATTTCAGTGCCGCCGACTATCTGCGGCTGGGACGCGCGGCTATTCAAGATATCGCCTCCAGGTGCCGCATCCCGCTTGTGGTCGGCGGCACCGGCCTGTACATACGGGCCCTGCTGCACGGGCTCTCCGGGGCTCCGGGCGGCGACAGCAGCAGCCGTGAGCTTTTGCGGAAGCAGGATCCTGCGGCGCTCTATGCGCGCCTGCAGGCCTGTGATCCGGAATCGGCCGCCAGAATTCATCCCCGGGATACGCTGCGCATCGTGCGCGCCCTGGAGGTATTCATGCATACCGGCACCCCCCTGTCATCGCATCATGCCGCGCACCGGTTCCGGCCCGCGCCCTTCAATGCCGTGCGGCTGTGCCTGAGCCGCCCACGGGAAAAACTCTACGAACGCATCGATAAACGGGTCGAACAGATGTTTGCCGAAGGATTCATCCAGGAGGTGCGCGGCCTGCTTGAGCACGGTATTGCCGCAGATACAAAGCCGATGCAGGCGATCGGATACCGCCATGCGATCATGTATCTCAGCGGCGCATGCAGCCTTGATGAAGCGGTATGCTGCATGCAGAAGGATACACGCAACCTGGCAAAACGCCAGCTCACCTGGCTGCGGCGCATCCCGCAGGCGCACTGGTTCGATCTGCCCGAGGGCCAGGAACGCATATTAGACTTCGTAAAAAAAGCCTTGAATAACATCTGAATCTTGTCTATCATGGCACAATGTCGAATAAAATAAGGAATATTAAAAGGTTAAATATCGCCCGGGCCGCTGTCCTGCTTGCGCTGGCCATACTGCCGGCCGCAGCCGCCGCGCAGGAGCAAAGCCCGGTCATTGCCCGCACAGCCCGCGGGTTCGCGACGGTAAACGGCGGCAATATGCCCGAGGCCCGCGCAGCCGCGCTGACTGACGCGCAGCAAAAAATTATTCTGGCGGCCCTGGCCGATCAGATGCCCCTTGACAAGCTGAATGGTTCATCCGGGGCCCTGCAGCCTCTTTTTTTCAACAAACCGGATGTATATCTGCAGCGTTTCAAAATCGTCAGCGAAACCACGGTTGCCGGCATCCACCAGATTGTGATTGAAGCCGCTGCCAACGACGATCTGATACGCAGCGACCTTGCCACGATCGGACTGTACAAGCCCCCGCAGCAAAAAAGCCGGGTGCTGCTGATGGTGGCAGAGGCCGGACCATCCGGCGGCAGCCATGCCTGGTGGGCGGCTGATCCTGCGCAGCGGATCATGCCGTTCGATGTCGGCGGCCGCATGGCGGCGATTCTGAGGGAGCGCGGCATCGATGTGCTCGATCCTGGCGCTGTTGCGCGCGAGCAGCTTGCGCCGAACCCTGGCGAGGCCTTTCCCTCCCGCGATGCGCTGCTGGAGGCTGCGCGCCGCGCAGATGCCGCGATCGTGGTGATGGCCCGGGCCGCCGTGAACCCTGCCGCTTCCCCGGCCGGCTCAACCGTTGCCCAGGCGCAGTGCGACATGCAGGCCGAGGCGCTTGACGTTCGCACCCGCGAGGTGCTGCTGCACAGCTCCGCCAATGCGCTCGGCACGCACATCGACCAGGACGCCGCCGCCCAGGATGCCGTTGAAAAGGCCTGCTCCCGCATTGCTGACTACATCATTGACCGGATGCCTGCTGCAGACGCAGACAACCACCGGTATTCGATCCGCTGCGCGTTTCCCGGCCCGCTCCCGGAAGCGACCGTTGATGGTTTTTTCAAGCTGCTGCGCGAGGCGCTGCCTGAAGCCGTCCGGCTGACGGTTCGTGACACCGGAGAGGCAAACGTGCGCATGGTCGACATCGTGAGCAGCCTTGAGGCCGCAGCGCTTGTTCAAAAAGCCCAGCGTGCAGACCTGAAGGGATACACTATCGCACCCGGCGCAGCAGACGGCAGCGTGACCAGCCTGTATGTTACGGCGCCTGCGGCACGCTGACATCGGGCGCGCAGTTTATACAGACGCAGCCGGTTGCCCAGCAATCCGGTGCAGGAGACCGCCACAATGGACACGATACTTGCAGGACGAACTGTCGTGCTGGGAATTTCCGGGGGCATCGCGGCCTACAAGGCCGCCGAGCTTGTGCGGCTGCTGGTCAGGGCCGGGGCCGGCGTGCACTGCATCATGACCGCTGCCGCACGCGAGTTTATCGGGCCGCTGACCCTGCAGACGCTGACCAAAAATCCCGTGGCGACATCGCTTTTCGATCTCTGGGATGAGCAAGAGATAGGCCATATCTCCCTGGCAGAACGCGCCGATCTGTGTATCATCGCGCCCGCGACCGCCAACTGTATCGGCAAAATTACGCTGGGCATCGCCGACGACATGCTTGCAACCGTTGCGATGGCAACCCGGGCGCCGATGCTGATTGCCCCGGCCATGAACGTGAACATGTGGAACAGCCCCGCCGTGCAGGAAAACATTCGAATTCTGCGGGGACGCGGTGTGCATATCATCGACCCCGAATCCGGGGAACTCGCCTGCGGCACTGAAGGCACGGGCCGGCTTGCCGATATCACGGCAATTTTTGAGCGCGCCGCAGCGCTGCTGCAGGTTCAGGATTACCGCGGTGTCAAGGCGCTGGTCACTGCCGGCCCGACCCGCGAATTTCTCGATCCCGCCCGGTTTCTCAGCAATCCATCATCAGGCAAAATGGGCTATTGCCTGGCAAGGGCCCTGCAGTGGCGGGGTGCGGACGTGACGCTGGTGAGCGGCCCTGTTGCGCTGCAGCCGCCCCGGGGCGTCAGGCATATCGCGGTGACCAGCGCACGCGACATGGAAGCGGCCGTTAAAGAGCACGCCGGCCAGGCCCGCCTGATCATCAAATCCGCGGCCGTTGCCGATTACCGGCCCCGTGAGCAGCTGCGGCAGAAGCAAAAAAAGCAGGGCGGGGCGCTCACCCTCGAGCTTGAGCGCAACCCCGACATCCTGGCAGACCTTGGCGCGCGCAAGGGTGATCGCGTGCTTGTCGGGTTCGCGGCGGAAACCGAGAACATGCTGAAGCACGCGCAGGACAAACTGCGCGCGAAAAAACTTGATATGATCATTGCCAACGACGTCAGCAGCCCGGGGGCCGGCTTTGCATGCGACACAAACCAGGTCTGCATCCTTACGCCCGGCGCCGAGCCGGAGCATCTGCCCTGCATGTCGAAGGATCTGCTGGCGCATGCGATCCTTGACAGGATACAAAGGCTGCTGAGCTGAACGGAATGGTTATTATGCCCGGCGCACAATCCGTTTCGTCCGGACGCCGCATTTTGAACTTTGATGAAGCAATAAAAAGTCAGAAAAACACATATTTCAGACGCGCCCATACAACAGTTCGAGGGTGAGGCGTGCACATCTGAAGGAATGAGGCGTACATGCCGTACACCGCCATGACTGAGGATACAGCGCAGCGCAGTATCCGGACTTTGTACGTATGCGTCAGCGTTAAACCCTCAACGTTGAACCTTGACCCTTGAACGACTCCGCCGCCTCCCTGCATGCGTGCATTGAAAGCCTGTGGCTGCACCTGCGCTGCCTGCAGCGCGCCGGCCTGAAGTTTGACGCCCTCGCAGCACAGAGCGGGCAGACTGCCTGCGCTCTGGCACCCGGGGAGCAGCTTGCGGCGCTTCGCAGCGAAACCGCTGACTGCCGGCGCTGCCGGCTGTGCTCAGCCCGCACCCATGTTATATTCGGAGAAGGCAGCGCACGGGCCCGGCTTATGTTTGTCGGCAGCGCGCCCGACAGAGCCTCGGATGCACAGGGGCGGCCCTTTGCCGGAGAAAGCGGAGAGCTTCTGACCCGTATTATCGAGGCCATCGGACTGCAGCGCTCACAGGTATACCTGACCGATGCTGTCAAGTGCCTCGCCCCGCAGCAGGACGACCCCGGCGATGATGCCGGTGAGGCCTGTTTCCCGATTCTCAAGCGGCAGATCGAAATCATTCAGCCCGACATCATCTGCGCGCTCGGCCCGGCTGCCGCACGCACGTTCCGGGAACAGGCATCCGGTGCAGGTCCCGCGCGGGGACAATTCCACCGGGCCGGAACGATGCTGGTGATGCCGACCCATCACCCTGAACTGCTGCTGCGCAGGCCGGAGCTGAAGCGGGAAACCTGGATAGATGTGCAGAGGATACAGCGGGAACTCGAATCCGCGCCGCTGCGGGAAAGATAGGCTGTCATGAAGCGCCTGCTACAGCGGATCGGCCAGCTCCCGGTCGATGATGTCGGGGCTGCTGCTATTGTACTGGACAAGGCGCTTGAGGTGGTAGAAGGCGTCCTCATCCATGCCGGTGAAAAAGACGGCGGCTTCCTTTTCCGAACAGCGCACGATGCGGCCGTCAATAGCAAACACAGCCTCCGCACCGAGGCTGCAGATTACGCGGCAGGCGGAACCCTCACTGAACCGGCGGTCAGGGCTGCAGCCCATGCCCCGCAGGCTCAAATCCCAGGTCTGCACGGAAACATCTTCGCTTCCGACAGTCACGGTAACGGAAATGCGCAACGGTACCCGGGTGCGCCTGCGCCGTTCAGCATCCATGCAGAGAGCCTCATTGTTGAGATGTGAATCTCCGGCAGCGGTGCCTGTACATGTTCCTGCCAGCTTCCGCAGACTATTATAAAATAGAATATCCGCAAATCAAACAACAATCTCTGACCGCCGGTTTAGGAAACAGGGCGAATCCGCAGAGGACGTCGGCATGTCTCAGCTCCGGGCCCCGGGGTGCGAGACGCTTGACATGCAACCAGCTGTGCAGCCCCGGAAAAGCTGCCTGAAGGCTTTAAAAAATCATCAAGAAAACCCTTGCATTGACCGAACAGATAGACTAAACTGAATTTGTTTTTTGGTGAATTCTCTATAAAACCTGATTGCTTTAGCACGCGTTTGTTAATAATACAAGTCGGCTGTGTGCCAAGCAAAGGGCCTGTACGTATATACTATTTTCCGACATAACAAACATTAATGCGGCGAAAGGGGAATGATATGGCCAAAACAATGCTGAAAACTATTCTGATTGCTGTGGTTATCGTAGCGACCCAGTTCGGGCTCAGCGAAGCCAATGACAATGACCGGGCCCGTTACCAGAAAATCAACACGGACTCGGCCTCGGTTGTCAAATCGGGCACATTCGAAGTTGACCTGGGCTATACATATATCGAGCAGATCGGCGGAAGAAACGCCGCTTTCAGCGACAGCTTCGGCAATACGAAACAGTCCAAAAGCAACACGAGATCCCATCAGGCGATGCTCGCCGTTACCTACGGCCTGATGGATAAGATGGATCTTACCGCCCGCATCGGCTGGGCCGACTTCAAGGACAAAGACTATCCGTATGCTGATTCTCACGGCAACGGGATCACGGACCTTGAAATCGAAACCAAGTATCTTTTCTATCAGGATGACAATAACGGCGTGAAACTGGCCTATGTGGCCGGCATCAGCGTTCCGATCGGCAGTGAATCGCGCACCCTGCATCTGAATGTCGGCAAAAACTACTGGGCTCTCCTGCAGCGCCTTGTCCTGACAAAAGACTTGGACAAACAGTGGAACATGAGCGCTGACGTCGGCTACCGCCTGCCCTTCGGCCGCCACCGCGACGCCTACTCACCCGAGTTCGGCCGACGGATGACCGATACGCGGGGAACCCTTGAGAGCAACGTAGCGCTCGGCTATACCGGCATCGATTTCCTGCAGCCGATCGTCGAAACAAATTACGCGCATGAATGGCTCGGCTCAGCCAATGATTCCGACCTGCTGGGGTTCACCGTGGGCGCCGTCGTTCCGATCGACAAGCACTACCTGAGAGTAGGCGTGCAGCGAGACTTCTGGGGCCGCAATGCTATACGGTCCTACACGCTGAGCGCTGGCCTCACCCTGGCCTTCTAAAAGCGCATTGTCCAGCATGAAACCACCAGCCGGCCCCCTCACGGGAGCCGGCTTTTTTGTGTCCCGGGGCACTCCGTAAAAAGCCCGGACCGACCCCCCCCCCCTGAACCGCATCACTACTCTTCCATCACGACCCTCGTGCGGAGTTTTTTAACCCGGGAACGGATGCGCTTGCCGGTCAGGCGGCGGCGGAGTTCAGCCCGCGGTACCGTAGTCGCGCGGCGCGCACGCGGAGGCCGCTCCGCACGCGCGATCAGCGTGCTCAGACGATCAAGCGCGTCGCGGCGGTTGGCCTCCTGCGAGCGGAAACGCCGCGCCTCGATAATCAGATCACCGCCCTGGGTAAGGCGGCTGCCCGCAAGGCGGGCAAGCCTGAGCTTGATATCATCGCTCAGAGACGCCGAATCGCCGATATTGAAACGAAGCTGAACAGCCGTGGAGGTTTTATTGACATGCTGCCCCCCCGGGCCCGAGGATCGTATATAGGCAAGACTGATCTCAGACAACGGGATGCGGATTGACGGTGAGATGACAAGCATCGGCTGACGGCACTCTGGAAACGCTCTGTGGGGGTTCAGGACCCGGAGCAGCCGCCGGCCGAGCCGCATCCGGAGCAGCCCTCGCCAAAGGAGACGGCCGCGCTGACCGTAAAGCTGTTATTGAAGAAATCAACTGTTACCGGCTTGATCTGTTCGAAAAACCCGTGTTCTACCACGTAGGTGATGCCGTCGACCACGAACGTCCGGTCGCCGTCGCGCCGCTCATCCATGCCGACAACCAGGCGGGGACCGCCGCAGGTATTGGTCTTTAAAAAAACACGCAGCGGCTGTGCGTCTTTGTCTGCAAAAAACTCCTTCAGCTCCTGCCGGGCACGTTCGGTGACCTCGAACATACTGTCTCCCTGAATGCTATGCGCAGGCAAGCACATGCCGCTGCGGGGCAAAGCACGTAAACAAACCGCTGAACACCGCTTCGCCGCCGCGAAGCACGCTGACGCGCACCAGTATCTTTTTATCAATGCGCTGTTCCACGGCGGCCTCGGCGATCAGGCGCTCGCCGACCCTGACCGGCTTCAAAAAGCGCGCCTCGGCGCTGCCCAAAACCGTGGTGGGATGATTGACCGCGATCATGGCGGCATAATCAGCCAGGCTGAATACAAAGCCGCCATGGACAAGCCCGCTTGCGTCCGCGGCCATGCACTGCAGGGTAACAAGCTCAACCCGGCTGAAATCAGGCCCTGTCTCCAGTGCTGTGCCGCTCAAGGTGCAGTCAATGGCTTGATGCGTTGCGATGTTCATCACGCTGCTCCTTTTCGGTGCCTGCCCGACGGTAAGGTGTTTCGTCTTATACCAGAAAAAAAGCTCCTGCGCCACAAAATAGGTCTGCAGCAGGTGCGTATTCCTGTTTTAATTTGACAATTTTACCCTGTCTGCAGTATACTTTTAAATTTTCGACCCTGCCGCTGCCAGCCTGAAACAGAGCGCCGCGGCAGGACCGGATACGCACAGCCTACACAACAAGGAGAGCACCCATGGCACGCATCTATAATTTTTCAGCCGGGCCGTCAACCCTGCCGGTCGAAGCGCTCGAGGAAGCCGCCGCCCTGCTGGTTGATTATGAAAACTCCGGCATGTCCCTGGTGGAGATGAGCCATCGCGGCAAGCAGTATGACGCGGTGCACAACGAAACCATAGCCCTGCTGCGCGACGTCCTGCAGGTGCCCGAAGGCTATCATGTGCTGCTTCTGCAGGGCGGCGCGACGCTGCAGTTCGGCATGATACCGATGGCCTTTCTAAAGCCCGGCATGAGCGCCGACTATGTCATGACCGGCTCATGGGCCAAAAAGGCAGCCGAGGACGCACGCGTCGTTGGCTCGGTCACGGTCCCCTGGGACGGCAAAAGCTGCAGCTATACACGCATGCCTTCACAGCAGGAACTGAGCCTGAATGCGGAAGCCGCCTACGCGCATATCTGTTCCAATGAAACAATCGGCGGCATACAGTGGCAGACCATGCCTGATACCGGCGGCGCGGTTCCGCTGGTGTGCGACATGTCCTCCGAGATCCTGTCGCGGCCGCTTGACTGGGGGAAAATCGACATGGTCTATGCCGGAGCGCAGAAAAACCTGGCGCCGGCCGGCATGGCCCTGGTAATCATGAGTGAACGCATGGCATCCATGGCCCGCACGGACCTGCCCGCCTACCTGCGCTATGACCTGCACATCAAGGAAAATTCGCTCTACAACACGCCCCCGACATTCGTGATCTGGATGACGCAGCTCACGCTCAAATGGATAAAAAAGATCGGTGGCATGGCCGAGATAGAGCGCCGCCGCGATGAGAAGGCCGGCATGCTGTACAAGGCAATCGACGGCAGCGGCGGCTATTACCGCTGCCCGGTAGATCCTGCCAGCCGATCGGCCATGAACGTGGTGTGGCGCCTGCCCGGCGAAGAGCTGGAAAACCAGTTTATCAAGCAGGCACAGGCACAGGGCCTGAGCGGCTTGAAGGGCCACCGCTCCGTGGGCGGATGCAGGGCGTCAATCTACAACGCCATGCCGCTCGAGGGCGTCAGGGCCCTGACTGATTTCATGGGGACCTTCATGAAAAAGAACGGCTGAAAAAAACAAGGGCCGGCCCATCGGGGCCGGCTCTTTGTATGCGGTTTGCTCGATCGGCGCTCATCTAAGGGGCGCCGTATTTTTTTGCAGTCATGCAGGCAATACCGCCCGCCGTTCAGCGCCGGCTGCGGCCCTCTGCGCGGGAACGCGGCGGCTGGGCTTCGCTCACAATAATGCCGCGGCCGTAAATCGCGGTGCGGTTCAGCTGACGGATCGCTTCGCGTGCGTCGTTTTCAGTGGCCATCTCGACAAACGCAAACCCCTTGGACTGACCGGTAAACGTATCAAGGACGATTTTCGCGGAAAGGCATTTTCCGGCCTCGGAAAACTTCGCCACGAGGTCTTCCTCGGTAGCGCGGTATGATACATTGCCTACGTATAATTTGGTCGGCATGATACTCAGTATTTTTTGCGTTTGCGCTTGGCGGCTTCGGCCTGCTTGCGTTTTTTCTTTATGCTGGGCTTCTCATGGAACCGCCTGCGGCGGAGCTCTTTCTGGAGCCCGTCACGCTGCACCTTGCGCTTCAGGACCCTGATGGCTTTTTCTATGTCACCGTTTACCCGCACATCAATCGACATAATGCTTCCTTCTCTTCATGGATATGGCGTATTGGGATACCTGTTTTATTTTTTGGCATATTCTATCTGCGCGCCCTGCCGCAGATTTTGTAAAAACGATTCAAAAGCCGCCTCTTCCCTGCTGTTTTGCAGGTGCGCGCTGATTTCCTGCTGCACCTCCTGCAGCTCGACAGCGCGGGGCTTGTTGTGCTCGGCCACTTTGATTATATGATAGCCGAACTGCGTTTCAACAACCGGGCTGATTTCACCCGGGGCCAGGCTGAACGCGGCGTCATCAAACTCCTTGACCATGCGGCCGCGCTCGAAAAGCCCCAGGTCGCCGCCCTGCTCCTTGCTGGGGCAGTCGGAGACTTCCTTGGCAATCTCGGCGAACGAAGCCCCGTCGACAATCCGGGCGCGCACCTTTTCAAGTTCCTGTTTCTTCATATCACGTGTTTCAGCGCTGGCATCCTGCTCAACCCTGAACAGGATGTGGCTTGCGCGCACCTGTTCGGGAACCTTGAATGTTTCTGCATTCTCTTTATAAAAAGCTTCGATCTCCTTCTGGGTCACCGGCTGCAGCCCGGCGATCGCCCGGGCGTATACGCCTTTGACCTTCAAATGCTCCCGGATGTCGCTGCGCAGCTGCTCCGGGCTGATACCCATTGTGGTCAGCTGTTCCTGAAACATCTCCGGTGAAGGGAACTGGGCGGTAACCGTTTGGATCTCGGCATCGATCTGCTGGGCGTCCGGCTGAATGCCCTGCCGGTCGGCCTCCTGGAGGATCAGGCGCTTGCTGACCAGATTCTCAAGAGCCTGTTCGCGCATGCGCGGCTCAAGCTCGGTCAATTGTTCAGGCGCAACGCCCTGACCGAACCGGGCGAGCAGCCCCTTCATCTCCTGATCGACATCGCCGGCCGTCACTGCCTGGCCGTTCACGCTGGCCGCCATCGCGCCGGGGTCTTTCGGTCCGGCAGGCTGCTGAGGAGCGGCTGCTTCTTCAACCTCAGCCTGCTTGGGACCGCAGGCGCACAGCATGCAGCCGCACAGCAGCGTCATTACTGACAGGCACAACCTTGATTTCATAGCGCTATCTCCAGCAAAAAAAAAGTGTCCGCCTTTCATCAAAACTCCCGGGGACACTCGTCTAAACTGACTGTAGTAGGAATTTTAATAGCGTCTTTTTTAATCACCACACTGCATCAATTTTGTGCATAATTACATACTATTCACA